>DATJFU010000026.1:0-10528 GCA_035495495.1 Bdellovibrionota bacterium | reverse complement strand
GACCGAGTAGTCCCAGGCCGACGCGCGCCTTACGGCGGCCAGAATGCCGGCCGGGATCCCGAGCAGGATCGAAAAGAACATCCCGACACAGCCGAGCTCCAGGGTCGCCGGAAACCGGCTCCAGAACTCCTCCATCACGGGCCGGCGCGAGACGATCGACATACCCAGATCGCCGTGGAGCGCGTTCCAGACAAAGAGAAAGTACTGCTTGAACATGGGCTGATCCAAGCCCAGGTTTCTCTGCATCTCGGCGTAGGCCTCGGGAGAGGCGCCACGCTCACCCAAAAGCAGCATCACGGGATCGCCCGGCACGAGGCGGATCAGTAGAAACGCCACGAGCGTGATGCCGAAAAAGGTGGGAACCAGAACCGCCAGGCGGTTCAAGACGTAACGGAGCATGGGGCGGGTGGGATCCTCGGGTTACTCGGTGAGATCCACTTGGTAGAACGTATCGCCGCCGAGGGGATCGATCTTGTATCCCTTCACCTTGTCGCTCATGGCCCGGTAGACCACCGAGTGGGCCAGGGTCACCCAGGGGGCCTGATCCTTGAAGCGAAGCTGCGCCTTTTGGTACAGGCCCGTGCGGCCGCCGCGGTCGACGGTGCGCTGGGCTTTGGTGACGAGCTCGTCAAAGGGCTTGTCGCACCACATAGCGTAGTTCGAGCCCGCGTCCTTGGCCGCGCAGCTCAAGAGCGTGTACATGAAGTTGTCCGGATCGCCGTTGTCGCCGGTCCAGCCCATCTCGAGCAGCTGGTGCTCACCGTGCTTGGACTTCTCCAGGTACGTCGGCCAGTCGTAGCTCACGAGGTGCACGCGGATGCCCACCTTGGCGAGGTCGGCCTGCATCATCTCGCCCATCTTCTTGCCGTTGGGGTTGTAGGGACGCGACACCGGCAGGGTCCAGAGATCCATGTCAAAACCCTTCTCGAGGCCGGCCTCTTTCAGGAGCGCCTTGGCCTTTTCGGGGTTGTAGTCGTAGTCCGTCGTCTTCTGGTTGTAGCCCCAGATCGTGGGTGGAATCGGGTTCTTGGCCACCGACGCGTTACCCAGGTAGATGGCGTCGATGTACGCCTTGCGGTTCAGAGCGTAGTTGATGGCCCGGCGGACCCGGATGTCGTTCAGGGGTTTGACCTGCGTGTTCATGGCCAGGTAGCCCACGTTGAGTCCGGGCTGCTGCATGACCGCGACGCCCTTGAGGGTCTTCAGGGCCGGCAGGTCGGCCGGAGCCGGCTCGGTGATCAGGCTGCACTCACCCGCCTTGAGCTTCTGAAAGCGCACGCTGGGATCCGGCGTGATGGCAAACACCACTTTCTCGAGCTTGGGCGCTCCCCTCCAGTAGTTCTTGTTGCCCACGTACCGGATGAGCTGGTCCTTTTGATAGCTCTGAAAGATGAACGGGCCCGTGCCCACGGGTTCAAAGTCGATCTTCTCTTTTTGCCCGCGCTTGGCGAGCTGATCGGCGTACTCGGCCGAGAGGATGCCGGCAAAATCCATGGCGAGGTTCGCGAGGAGCGGCGCCTCGGGCTGGTTGAGCTCAAAGACCACCGTGTGGTCGTCGACCTTGCGGATGTCCTTGATGAGCTTGCCCATGTCCATGGACTCAAAGTACTCGTACGAGCCGCCGTTGACCTTGTGGTACGGGTGGTCGGCCAGGCGCTGGCGGTTGAACGAGAACAGCACGTCGTCGGCGTTGAAGTCGCGCGTGGGGGTGAAGTTCTCCGTCGTGTGAAACTTCACGCCCTTGCGGAGCTTGAAGGTGTAGGTCTTGCCGTCGGCCGAAACCTTCCAGCTCTCGGCCAGACCCGGTTCGACCACGGTCGTGCCGTACTTGAACTCGAGCAGGCGGCTGTAGACGGTGCGGGTCGCGTTGTACGACGTGCCGTCCGAGGAGATCTGGGGGTTGAAGTTCGAGGGGCTGCCCTCACTGCAGTAGACAAAGGTCTTGGCCTTGGCAAAGGCCGGCGCGGCCTGGGCCATGAGGGCCAACGACACCACGGACACCGCTACGACTTTACGCGTCATAATGCTTTTCTCCCGGACCTTTGAAATACGCCAATTCCGACCGGCGGGCTAGCGGATCTCAGGAACTGCACGGTGGAGAGCGCTCCACTCGTCGGGCCCCTCGCGCTTGACCATCCCCGAGTAAAGCTCCAGTTCCACCACCGCGCTCCAGGCGAGGCTGCCAAATCCCCCCTCGGGGCCGGAGCCGAGGTTGGCGTAATAGACCCCCACCCGCGCGGTGAGGGCGTAGAGGGATCCCATCATCTCGGGCCGCGGCTGCAGGTATCCCCAGCCCCACCGGATTCCACCCTGGAGCCCCGTCGCCAGGCCCTCGGCCGTCGGTTTGATCGAATCCTTACCGTCCTTGCGGTTCAAGGCCGCGTAAAAGAGGGAGGCGGTGACAAAGGGCCTCAGGGTTCCGTCCGTGAGGTAATGGTTCAGATACCCGCCCGCGAGGATGGATCCCCGTTGGGGCTGCCCGCGCCACTCGCCGATGATGGAGTCAAACCCCACCTCCCAGGGAAAGAACCGAATCCCGATCCGGAGCGCGCCGGCCGCGCCCGTGCCCTGGGCATCCCTGAGGTGACCGCTCAAGAACCCGAAGGCCCCGCCCCCCACGGTGACGCCCCAGGCGTTCTCCCGGTACCTTCCGTACATCCATCTCTCTTCATTGAAACGCGTCTCCACCTTTCGGACGTCCGCGACGGAGGGTGGAACCTGTGGCTTGCCCTGATTTTCTTCGTCGGGTCTCCAGGGCATCTCCCGCTCGGAGGCGTCTTTCTGGAGCTCCGACAGAACCCCGCGGCGAATCGCGCCCCAGCGGAGCCCGTTGACCCAGGCGTCGGACCCGGGTTTGGGTTGGACCCGGAGAAGGATCTCGGCGGCCTCGCGCGCCTCGGGCCAGGCGCGCTCGGGTTTCTCGAGGAGGCGCTCCGACCAGCGCGCCGCCCAAAGGGCATTGGCCAGGCAACGGGCGTTCTCGCCGCAGTGATTGGACTCCTCCCACAGGCGGTTCCAGGCGGCGCGGCCGCTGTCCGCGTCCCGCATGCCGGCAAAGGCGACGGCAGCCCAGCGGGCGAACTCGTTCTTGGGCACGAGGGTGGCGGCGTCCGTGGCGAGTTTCTCCGCGGGCCTGAGGTCAAAATCGCCCGCCTCGATCCAGGCGCGGGCCAGGGCGATCGCGGCCTTCTCCTCGGCTGAACGGTCACTCGCCGCGAGGTGATCCAAAGCCTCGAGGCTCCGCGCCGGGTCCACGTCCACGATGATCCGGTCGAGAACTTTCTTGAACTGCGCGCCGTCGGCGGCTGACCTCCACGGCAGATCGCCGGCCTGCACCACGGCTGGCGCCGAACCCAAGTAAGCCGACTCCTCCTGGCTCAGGTGCCGCCGGGCCGCCACGAACTCCGGGCCCGAGACGGACTCCGCCGTCGCTTTGGCCTTCTCGGCCGCCGCCCGGAGCTCCTTGGCCCGGTCCATGGAGTTGGGGTGCGTGTTCAGGATCCACAGGCCCTGGCCTCCGTTGAGGTCCTGGTAGCGGGCCAGCCGCTCAAAGAAACGGGCGCCCGCCACGGGCGAATAACCCGCCGCGAGCATGATCTCGGTACCGCGGGCATCGGCAGCGGCCTCGTCGGCCCGTGACAAAGCGGGTTCGACGAACGGCATGCCCACCGTGTACCACGTGCGTCCCCGCTGGGACTCGTAGTGCTTGAGCTCCAGGTGGCCGATCTCGTGCGCCAGAACCGCCGCCAGCTCGCCTTCGGTCCTCACGACCTCAAAAAGCCCGCGCGTGAGAACGATGTGGCCGTCCGGGAGAGAGAACGCGTTGACGAGCCCCGTGTTCAAGACGATGAACCGCACCTCGCGTTCTTCTTTGCGGCCCTTGAGCAGACGCCCAAGCACCGCATGGGACGCGCTCCAGAGGTCAGGCGAGTCGTCGAGCCCGCCGAACTGGGAGCGCAGGATCTCGACCGCGGCGTTGGACTCGACCCCCTGGGCCTCGGAGGGCAGGTCCCGGGGCCGCTTGAGTTCGAGCCGGTTGGGCATGCAACCCGCGGCGGTCAGGAGGGTCAGCAGCAGTGCGACTTTTCTGGTCCGCATCAGTGCACCTCGAACTCCACGGCGACCGAGTTGGTATAGGGCGAATGGCTGATCAGCCGCCTGTATCGCAGGGCGATCGAGGCCGTGAGACTGCTGAGCCCCATGGCGCCCGCGGGCTGCGGGTTGAACGCGCCCCAGGAGAGGGCCAGCGTGTAGCCGGGGGCGAATCCGGGCGCGAAGTCGGAGCCGTAGCCCGCGGCAAAAAACTTGTGCAGCTCGGCCCCGCCCGCGAGCTCGACAAAATAACGCATATGACGGTCCTGCTTCTCGCTACCCAGGTACGAGAACCGCATCTTGAGCTCGCTCGCCGCGAAAAGATCGAAGGCAAAGCTGATGTTGCCGTGGCCCACCTCATCCGACGGAAATCCGAAGCTTCCCTTCATCCCGACGCTGCCCACCCGCCACATCAGATCTCCCAGGACCCGGCGCTCGTAGGCCAAGGCACCGGACGTCGACATGCCAAAGACGCCCGTGCCTCGAAACGAGTACCCGCCCAGGTCAAAGGTCATGGCGCGTCCGGACCAGACGTCCGCGAACCTCGACTGCTGGGAGGCGGGCTCGCCGGGATGTCCAAAGAGGTGCATGCCCGTGAGCTGGGCCATGACCCAGGTGTTGATATCCGTGCCCAGGGCCTTCTTTTCTTGGTCACTCAGGGTCCCCGCCAAGGTGGTCACCCGCACCGTGATCTTGGCGCCAAAGAGGCCGTCGTGGCGGATGCGCTCGCCCTTGGCCTCGGCGGTGACGTGCCTGGTCTCGATCCGCACGGGCTCCTCGCCTTGGAGCTGGGAGTAATCGCGGGGGCTCAGGTACGTGATTTCTACCAGGGTCTCCAGGGGCGCCGACGACGTATCGATCCGTGACCCCGACTGCGAATGAAAAGGCAGCGTGACCGGGTCCTCAAAGACGGGCCGCCAGAGGCCGACCCCGGGATCAGGTCCCGACTTCTCGCCCCCGCCGGCGGGCCGCTCGTAGACGAAGGTAAAGTGGTGGCCCGCGTGCTCCTCTTTGACCAGCTTGTCTCCCGCCTCGAGGTACGGCAGAAAATTTCTGACCAGCGCCTCGCCCCCGCCCATGGACCTTGACCACTCGGCTTGCGCGGCCTGCAGGCGCGCGCCCTCGTAGATCACCTCATAGGTCTTGGTGACGGCGCCGGCGGAATCGAGCTTCCACTCCAGCCGGTAGGTCGCGCGGTCAGCGGGACGCTCGGGCGCGTCGGCGGCGCGGAGCCCTGCGGGGGCCAGCCCAGCTGCGATGACCATGGCGAGAACCGTAAGGCGCATGATCGCCCATCATGGCAGGCACCGGCGGGGACTTCAAAGAAAATGACCAACGACGCTCGAGAGCTCCCGCCAATGGCGCTGGAGTTCGGGGGCGCCCACCCCCATGCGGCCGTAATAGACCGCGCAGAACCGGTCGCTCACGCCGCGGATCGGCGCCGCGAGCCGCGGGTAGGACTCCGAGAGATCGTCCGCGAACTGGTTGGCCGTGGTGCCGTCGGCCTTGGGGCACTCGACGGCTTCCATCACGCGCAGAAAAAAGTGGTACCCGCGGACAACCTGCGACGCTCCGTCGGCCCCGGTTCGGGTGAGAAGGGCCCATTCGTCGCGCAGGGTTTTGCGCCGCGCGGCGGGAACCTTGCGGAGCCCCTTGCGCTTGCGCCGGGGCCCCCGAATCGTTCGCAGCTTCTGCACCAGCACCCAGAGCACGAGGGCGGCGGCGACCCAGAGGGCCTTGCGCAGGATCGCGAGGAGGCTCTTGATCTTCTCCGGGTCGGGGAGGTGGAACTTGGACGGCGCGGCCCGCGGCCGGGGGGCGGGGCCCGCGCCCGGAGCGCTCGCCTGCGACGATCCTAAAGAAGGAGAAGCGCCCGCGGTTCCTTTTTCCGTCCCCTTCTCCGTTCCCTTCTCTGGCCCCGTGCCCGGGGGGCCTCCCGCAGAACCCGCGCCGCTCCCGGGCGCTCCCTTGGCCACCTGCTGCGCGGCGGTCTCGAGACTCTGAAACGTCTTTTGCAGGCGCTCCATCTCGGCGGGATCCCGGGCGAGGTCCTTGAGCTGCCTCTGGAGGGCTTCGAGATCCTGCGGGGAGACCTGCGGCAGTGGTCCGGATGCGCCGGCGGCCCCGCCGCTTTGGGCTGGGGGCGCGGGCCCCCCCGCGCCGCGGTCCAAGCCCTGCCCCATCCTTGAGAGCTGGTCGAGCGCCCGCTCCACGCCCGCGGAGTCCGCTCCGGAGGCCTTCATGTTCTGAAGCTGGTTGGCCAGGGACTGCGCGTTGCGCATGATGTCCGCGGCGGCCTGACCTTGGCTTTGATTCAAACCCTGGCCCTGGCCTTGGCTCTCGCGGTTGACCTCTTCGAGCGAGCGGGCGATCTCGTCCAGGGGCATCTGCGGCAGATTCCACCCCGAGCCGCTCCCGCCACCGCCGTTCTCCCACGGGGACCGCGGCAGGAGTCCCTCAAAGGCCACTCCGAGGACGACCGCCCAAAGGAGACCCTCGCCCCAGGCGCGGAGGCCGGAGCGAGGATCGGACGGCGCGGGCCGAGGCGATGCCGTCAAGAGCCGCCGGTGGGCGACCCAACCCGCGAACAAGGTACCGACGAGCGCCGCGAGAATCACGCCGACCGTGCCCGAGGACCGGTACTCCGCGGCGTGTGTCACGACCCAGAGGATGGCGCCGAAGACGGCGAGCCCGGCGGCGAGAAGCGCCTGACCCGAGGCAAAGGCGCTCGCCAAGGCGCCCGCCGCGACCACGTAGAGCAGACCGACCCAGCGATAGGACGAGCGTGGAGATTCGGCCAGCCAGATCGCATAGGCGACCCCGGCCCCGACGCGCAAAAAGAACCGCACGGTGCGCGTCCCCCCCGAAGTGGATTCCTCCAGAAACTTCTTCTCTTGCGAGGTCTCATCTTGGACCTCGAGGTCGGCGCCGAACAAGAAAAACGCCGTCGCCGGGCGCCGGTCCTCCGGGGGACGCGCTCGAAGGGGGCCGGACAGGATCCGCCGCGCGGCGAACGCCGCCCCGGCCAGCCCCATGAAGAACGCGACGTTTGCCGGGGCGCCGGCCGCGTCCGTCGCGAGCGCCGCGAGGCAGATCGCGATCACCGCGGCCCACTCGACCCATTCGCCGTCCGCGAGCTTCACTGCAAGCCCTCCCAAACCTTCGCGGGCGACTGGCCCTTTTCAAGGACCACGCACTCGACCGAGGCCCGAACCAAGGCACCGCTCCACCGGGCAAGGGCCCGCGTCGATTCGCGCTGGACCTGGATCACGCTGGCGCCTAGGGCGCGGATGGGCTCCTCTCCTTCGAGAAAACCGCCCACCGAGATGAGAATCGCCGTGACCTGGGACCCGCTGGCGCGGAGCGAGGCCAACTGCCGGGTCACGGTCGCGTCGTCCCCGCCCTGCGCGGGAGTGACCCAGAAAACGCTCGAGCCGTAGGGGATCTCCGCCGTCAGCGCCGGATCGCCCTCCACGCGGGCGGGACGGAGCTGGGCGATACCCTTGAGCAGGGCGTCCTCGTGGGACCTGCCGGTCCCGAACGCCGTCGTCAGTCCCTGGCTCACCACACGCACGCGCACTCCCCGCGCGCAGAGCGACCGGACCAGAGCAGCGGCAAAGTCCTTGGCGCATTCCCACGTACTCCGGGCCCCCCTCCCCGCGTGACGGCGCCCGTCCATGTCCAAAAAAAGCGTGACCTCCGTCGAGATCGCCCGCTCAAATTCTTTGACCAGGAGCTCTCCGACACGCACGGACCTGCGCCAGTGAATGCGCCTGATCGAGTCCCCCGCGCGATACTCGCGGAGCCCCGCGAACACCTGCGAATCCCCCAGGCGCGGGCTCTCGTTCTCGCCGGGCTGGACCGAGTCGAGACTGGGTGGAAGCTCTTCGGGCCCGCCGACCAACGGCTCGGGCAGCACGTCGATGCGCTTGCGGCGGCCGTCCGTCGCCTCGAACTCCCAGAGCCCGAGCGGATCCGAGATCTCGAGGGTCCATGGCCCCGCCCAGTGCGAGCCCATCCCCCCGTCGGCCTTGAACTGGACCTGAACCTTGGTCTCATCCCCGGCCGGGACCTCATCGACACGCACCCTCGCCCGGGGGCCCTCGGTGCCCTCGAACGCCACCGTGGCGCCGACCGCGTGTATCGGCAGGGCGCCGCGGTTTTTCAGAGTCAGCGTGAGATTCACCGACCCCCGCTCGGGCACCGCCGTGGGCGCGTCCCATTCCATCTCCAGGCACTCAGCCGACCGCTTTGCGCGCGCCCGCATGACCCAGGCGAGCGTGGCCAGGCTCAGGGTTCCGACGGCGGCCCAGCGCCAGAACGTGGCGACGGCGACGAGCGCGCCCAAGGCCAGGCCGAGAAGAGCGACGGGTTGAAACAGCTTCCACCGCCGCTCAAAAAACGTATGGGATCTGCGGACGCCGGGGACCCAAACCCAGTCCTCGGGCCGCTCGGAGAACAGGCGCTGGCGCAGCGTTCGCTCGCGGACCGTGAGGGCCAAGCTCAAGCCCTGCCCACGGGAACGCGCACCTCCGTGAGGATGCGATCCAGCACCTTGGCCGCGGTGAGGCCCTCGAGACGCCCCTCCGGCGAGACCATGAGCCGGTGGGCCCAAACCGGCCGCACGAGCGCCTGCACGTCGGCGGGTTGCACGAACGGCCGGGGATCCATGAGGGCCAGTGCCTGCGCGGCGCGCGTGAGCGCGAGTACCGCGCGCGGGCTCGCGCCCAGGCGTAGCTCCGGAGCCTTGCGGGTGCGTTCGGCGAGCTCCAGGATGTAGGCCAGCGTCTCGTCCCCCACGCGCACCATGGGCACCGCGGCCCGCACCCGCGCCAGGGCCGCGCCGTCGGCCACGGGCTGCAGCGAGTTGAGCGGGTGCGCCTGGGCCTGGGAGCGCACCATCTGCAGCTCCTGGTCCTTGGCTGGGTATCCCAGCGAGATCTTCATCATGAACCGGTCGAGCTGGGCCTCCGGAAGCGGAAACGTGCCCTGATGCTCGAGCGGGTTCTGCGTCGCGAGAACGAAGAAGGAGGCGTCGAGGACAAAGGAGTGGCCCTCCGCGGTCACCTGCCCCTCGGCCATGCACTCGAGGAGCGCGGACTGGCAGCGCGGCGTGGCCCGGTTGATCTCGTCGGCGAGAAGCACGGACGTGAAGACCGGGCCCTGCTGGAACTTGAACTTGCCCGAGGACGCGTCGTAAACCGCCGCGCCCACGATGTCCGCCGGCAGGAGGTCGGGCGTGAACTGAACGCGCTTGAACGGAACCTGCACGGACTTGGCGAGCGCGCGAGCGAGAACGGTCTTGCCCGTGCCGGGCACGTCCTCGAGCAGCGCGTGCCCCCCCGCGAACCAGCACGCCATCACGAGCCGGATGCGGTCGGCCTTGCCGTAGATGACCTTCTCCACGTTCTGAAGCAGCGCTTTGGCGGTGGCGGCGGATTGTTGCATAAGCTAGTCCCAGGCCCCCGCCCGGCCGCGCTTGACCTCGGAGCGACGACGCTTGCCCTCCACGCGGCGTTTTTTTGACGACCGGGTGGGCTTGGTGGCCTTGCGGGGCTTGGGCGGATCGGCCACGGTCAGCATCATTCTACGCAGGCGCTCGAGGCATTCCACCCGATTTCGAGGCAGCTCCCGGTACACGTCGCTCTGCAGAATGACTTCGCCGTCACCCGTGAGCCGGCTCGCGTATCTGTCCATGAAACGATCCTTGATGTCTTGGGGCAGGGAGGGCGAGCCGCGCACGTTCCACCGCAGCTCCGCGCAGGTCGACGTCTTGTTCACGTTCTGACCGCCGGGCCCCGAACTGCGCACCGCGCGGAAAGTGAACTCCCATTCGGGGATCTGGATCCTGGGGTGCACGGACCACATCCACCGATGATCGCACGGATGATACGCTGATGGGGTGGAATTCCCCCCCTGCCCCCTCTGCGAAGAAACGGCGCGCGTCGAACTGCACGCGTCCCGTGAAAGAGGCGGTGGAATGGCGGCGCGCCGGTTTCTCCTCTGCGGCCGCTGCGACCTCGTTTACGTGCACCCCGACGACTTCATCACGTCCGAGGCCGAACGCGCCCACTACGGTACCCACGAAAATTCGCCCGACGACCCCAAGTACGCCGAGTTTCTGAACCGCGCGCTCATCCCTCTGGCGGAGCGCCTCGCGCCCGGATCCAAGGGCCTCGACTTTGGGAGTGGTCCCGGGCCAGCGGTCGCGACTTTACTTGGCGCCCGCGGGCACACGGTCGTGAACTACGATCCCTTTTTTGCTCCAGACGCCCAGGCACTCTGGGGCAAGTACGACTTCATCACCGCGACCGAGGTCATCGAGCATTTTCGAAGGCCGCGGGACGAGTTCGTGCTCCTCGATCAGCTCCTCAAGCCACGCGGCTTTCTCGCCGCCATGACGGAGGTGCGGTCACCCGCGGAGGATATGCGAACC
>DATJFU010000025.1:0-5120 GCA_035495495.1 Bdellovibrionota bacterium | reverse complement strand
AAGCGGCGCCCGAACCCGACCTCTTTGCTGCGGATATCCGGCAGGCGCTCCATGCCCTGGCCCCCGTGATCGGCGAGACAGTACCTGACGATATTCTTGGGAAAATTTTCGCCGAATTTTGTATAGGAAAATGACGCCGCACATTGCGAACTCAGCGAAGGGAGGAACTCATGGGCTCCATTCAGAAGGTGGGAGTGGTCGGGGCGGGGCAGATGGGATCTGGGATCGCCCAGACCGCGGCCCAGTCGGGATTCGAGGTCTGGCTCTCGGACATCAGCCCGGACGTTGCCCAGAAGTCCAAGGACAAGATCGGCGCCCAGCTTGGCAAGCTCATCGAGAAGGGAAAAATCCAGGAGTCGGACCGTAAGACGACCTTGGACCGCATCTATCCCGTGGGCGGCCTGTCCGCTTTCTCCGGCGTTGACCTGGCCATCGAGGCCATCACTGAAAACCGTCAGGTCAAGTTCGACACCTTTAAGCGCCTCGACGAAATCTGCCCGCCCGGAGCGATCCTGGCGTCGAATACGTCGTCGATCTCGATCACCGAGATCGCCGCGTGCACGCGGCGGCCCCAGCAGGTGGCCGGCATGCACTTCATGAACCCCGTTCCGGTCATGAAGCTCGTCGAAGGGATTCGGGGCCTGCAAACCTCGGACTCCACGTTTTCGGCCGTGCGGGCCGTGGCGGAGAAGATGGGCAAGACGTTTGTCGAAGCCATGGACGTACCCGGGTTCGCGGTGAACCGGATCCTCATGCCGATGATCAACGAGGCGGTCTACGCGCTGTACGAAGGCGTCGCCTCCGCCAAGGACATCGATCAGGCCATGAAGCTCGGGACCAACCAGCCCATGGGGCCGCTCGAGCTCGCCGACTTCATCGGGCTCGATACGTGCCTCGCGATCATGGACGTTCTGCACGAGGGCCTCGGCGACACCAAGTATCGCGCCTGCCCCCTTCTCAAGAAGCACGTCGCGGCGGGCTGGCTCGGCCGCAAGACCGGCAGGGGATTTCACCTTTATGGCGCCTGAAAACTACGAGAACGTAAAACTGGATCACGCGGGCAAGGGCGTCTGGGTCCTCAAGGTCAGCCGTCCACAGGCCCTCAACGC
Organism: Bdellovibrionota bacterium; assembly: GCA_035495495.1. GTDB lineage: Bacteria > Bdellovibrionota > UBA1018 > UBA1018 > JADZFF01 > JADZFF01. The sequence goes on along the minus strand of DATJFU010000025.1, from coordinate 4,011 downwards.
GCTCAACTTCGCGACGCTGAAGGACATGGCCTCGGCGTTGGGCTTTCTGGCGAACGACCCCGGCGTGCGGGCTGTCGTCGTCACGGGCGAGGGCGAGAAGGCATTCATCGCCGGCGCGGACATCACGGAGATGAGGACCATGGACCGCGGCGGGGCGGTGGCGTTCGCCAAGGCCGGCCAGGCGGTGACGGTTCAGCTTCAGGGCATGCGGTGCCCCGTCATCGCCGCCGTGAACGGCTTTGCCCTGGGCGGTGGAACCGAGGTGGCGATCGCCTGCGACTTCATTTTTGCTTCCGAGAACGCCCGCTTCGGCCAGCCCGAGGTGGGCCTGGGCGTGATCCCCGGGTTTGGCGGCACCATTCGCCTTTCTTACTTCGTCAGAATGCCCATGGCCAAGGAACTCATCCTCTCGGGCCGTCACGTCAAAGCGGACGAGGCGCTCAGGATCGGTCTCGCGAATCGGGTTCTACCACTGGCGGACCTTCTGCCCGAAACCATCAAGTTCGCCCAAGAGATCTCGGCCCACTCCAAGGGAGCCGTGGGTCTGGCCAAGAAGCTTCTGAACGAGTTCTCCGAGTCCGTCGGCCTGCACTACAAGCTCGATTCCGAGGCGCAGGAGTTCGGCAACCTGTTTGAGAGCAAGGACCAGCGCGAGGGGATGGAAGCCTTCGCGCAGAAGCGCAAACCCGCCTTCGAGGGAGCGCAGCCGTGAGCGACCGGTGGCCCGAGATCGACGAAACCAAACGCCTTCTCCTTGAGGGGATCAGCGCCTTCGTGGCCTCCGAGGTCGCGCCCAAGGCCGCGAAGGTTGACCAGAGCGGCGAGTTTCCGACCGAACAAGTGAAGCAGATGGGCGAGATGGGCCTCATGGGCATGATGGTGCCCGAGGAGTGGGGCGGCGCCGGCATGGATACCCTGGCCTACGCCATGGCGATGGAAGAGGTCTCGGCCGGCTGCGCCTCCACGGGCGTGGTCATGTCGGTGAACAACTCCCTCGTCTGCGCGCCGATCCTCAAGTTCGGCACCGCCGAGCAGAAAGAGAAGTTTCTCAAGCCTCTCGCGCAAGGAAAGAAGCTCGGTTGCTTCGCCCTGTCCGAACCCGGACACGGGTCCGATCCGGCGGGTCTCGAATGCATGGCGACGCCCGTCCAGGGCGGCTACAAGATCAAGGGCACCAAGAACTGGATCACCAACGGCAAGGAGGCGGATCTCTGCCTCGTGTTCGCCACCACGGATCGCGCCAAGAAGCACAAGGGCATCTGCGCTTTCATCGTGGATACCAAGGCCCCGGGATTTCAGGTGTCCAAGCTCGAAGACAAGCTCGGGATCTGCGGGTCGTCCACGGCCCAGCTCTTCTTTGACGACGTGTTTGTCCCGACGGACGCGCGGCTCGGCGGAGAAGGCGAAGGGTTCAAGGTCGCCATGACCACCTTGGACGGCGGCCGCATCGGGATCGCCTCCCAGGCCCTGGGCATCGGCCGCTGTGCCTTTGAGGCGGCCAAGCGGTTCGCCAAGGAGCGCGAGCAGTTCGGCGCCCCGCTCGCCAAGCTCCAGGCCATCCAGTTCTACATCGCGGACATGGCGACCCGGCTCCAGGCGGCGCGACTTCTCGTTTGGCACGCGGCCAAGCTCAAGGATTCGGGTCAGCCCTACAACAAGGCCGCGGCCATGGCCAAGCTCACCGCGTCCGAGGCCGCCATGTGGATCGCCAACAAGAGCATCCAGGTGCACGGCGGATACGGCTACACCAAGGAGTACGTTCCCGAGCGTTGCTATCGCGACGCCAAGATCACCGAGATCTACGAAGGGACTTCGGAGATCCAGCGCATCGTCATCGCGGCGAGGGAATTTGACGATGCGTGAAAAAGGCCCGATTCGCGTGCTGGTGGCCAAGCCCGGCCTTGACGGTCATGATCGTGGCGCCAAGGTCATCGCCCGCGCCTTACGTGACGCCGGATTTGAAGTCATCTACACGGGCCTCCACCAGAGGCCGGCAGCAATTGCCGCGTCCGCCGTTCAAGAGGACGTGCACGTCGTGGGCTTGAGCATTTTATCGGGGGCCCATAACGACCTGGTCCCCGAGGTGATTAAAGAAGTGCGGACCGCGGGCCTCAAGGACGCCCTGTTCCTGGTGGGCGGCATCATTCCCCCGGACGATGTGGCAGGATTGAAAAAAGCGGGTGTCGACATGGTCTTCACCCCAGGGGCCCAGCTTGAAGAAATCGTCCAGTACATCCGGGCGCACGCGCCCAGCCGGTCGTAAGTTACGGCTCGGGCTGGCGATTTTCTACGCCGCGACCTTCGTGGCGGGCGGCGTGGCCCTCGTGCGCCATACGGGCTTCGTGGGCAATGATTTCATTCTTTTTTGGACTGCCGCCCGTGCGGCCCTCGACGGGCAGTTTCCGTACGCGGTGCAGACCGGCCCGGGCATGGTGTTCAAGTACCCGCCCTGGATTCTGCCGGTGCTGTTCCCCGTGGCGCTTCTTCCGCTCGCGACCGCCAAGTGGGTCTGGGGCGTTCTCCAGGTGGGTTGCATCGCCGCGTGCGTGGCCTGGCTCCTGCGCCGCGGATGCAAATGGCCCGTCACGTTTGGGGTGACCCTGATCTTCTGGGGGATCTGGGCCGTGCACGCGCTCGACGGGCAGATCACGCTGCTCATGTTGGCGTTGGCACTCTGGTGTACGGAGGGCCTCAAGCCCAGCAGTGAGCTGGGTTGGCGGGCGCCGGTCCTGCTCTGGGCCTTCAGTATCAAGATCTTCACGGTCTTTGGGCTCCTGGGCATCTACCGGCCCCTGCGCCGTTGGGCGACGTGGAAGCGCCTGGGGACGACGGCCCTGATCTTTACGGCTTTGAGCGTGCCGGCATTTTGGACGGCGCCGGACAGAAATCCCCGCGAGGTCGTTACCGCCTGGTTGGGCAGCGCCGGTTCTGGAGGCGACGCTCTCGGAGAGAAGGTTCGGAGTCGGGTGAACCAGGGCTTTCCGGTGATGATCCTGCGGGTCCTCGATGTTCGGGCCTCGCGCACGAGCATGGACGTGCTCGCGTTTCTCCTGGTCTCACTCATTTTGGGTGGAATCTGGTCGCTCGCGTCGGCAGGCCTGGGCTTTCCAGAACGGTGGGCGGGCTGGCTGGCACTGACGGCCGCCGTGCATCCGCTTTCCTGGTTCCACTCCTTTGTGCTGGCCTATCCACTGGCGGTCCTGGCCCTCGACCGATCCGTAAAGCGCCAGGCTTGGTTCTCCGTGGCGCTCGCGTCGGCCGGGATTCTCTGTGTCGCGGTGTTCACGTGGCGGATTCTCGGCGACGTGGGTCACGATCTTGAAGAGGCTTCGATCAAGTCCTGGGGAATCCTGCTCTGCCTCTGGTCCCTCAAGCGGGCCGAGGCGCGCCGGTTTCCCGTCAGAGCCGCGGCTCGCGCTTGATGAACTGGGCAAAGTTCCACAGAAACATGGGCACGGCCCGGACCTTGTTCCACCAACTCTTTCGGTAGAGGTCCATGAGCCCCCGAAACGCCTGGTACTGAAACGGCGTGTATGGAAACCACCATGGCGACTTGAAGGTCAGGGCCTGGGCGCGGGGCTTGTGGATGTGCCGCACGTTCACGAACTCCATGAGGCCCATGTCCGAATGCGTGCGTCCAAAGCCGCTGTCCTTGAGGCCGCCCCACGGTGTTTCTGGGATCGCCGCCGTATAGACCGCCTCGTTCACCGTGACGGTGCCTGCCTCGAGCTGGCGTGCCACCTCTTCTCCGAGCGAGAGATTGCCGGTGATGACCGAGGCGAGGAGGCCGTAGGGGCTGTCGTTGGCCTTGGCCACGGCCTCGGCGATGGACTTGAAGGTGGTCACGGCGACCACGGGTCCAAACGTCTCTTCGCGGTAGATCTCCATCCGCTCGATGTCCTTGCCCGTCACGACCGCGGGCCGAAGGTACCTGCGGTCGTCGGTGAAGTCGCCACCGGAGAGAAACTCGGCGCCCGATCGCCGGGCCTCGGCGATCTGCCGCTCATAGAC
>DATJFU010000024.1:0-2550 GCA_035495495.1 Bdellovibrionota bacterium | reverse complement strand
TGGCCGGCCTCCTGCACGACATCGGCAAGACCAAGGTGAACAAGAGCATCATCAACAAAGAAGGCCCGCTCAACGCGCAGGAGTGGGAGGAGATGAAGCAGCACGCGCAGTGGGGCTACGAACTCGTCGTCGGCAATCCCGCCCTCACCGAGCGCACCCAGAAGGCCATCGTCGAGCACCACGAGGACCGAAACGGCCAGGGCTACCCCAAAGGGGTGAAGTCCGACGATCTCGACGTGTTCTCACGGATCGTCTGCCTGGCGGACGCGTTCAACGCCCTCACCACGGACCGCACCTACTCCAAGGCGCGCACGCCGTTTGACGCCTTTCAGTTCATGAACCAGAAGCTGTCGCACAAGATCGACCCGGAGCTCTTCAGAAACCTGGTCCTGGTCTACGGCGGACGCCTGGATCCCGGCGGCAAGCCGCTCTAAGCCTCAGTCGTGCTTGGCCTTGCGGGCCCGCGCCTTGAACTTCACGTTGATGTCGGCCTCGTAGTGCTCGAGCGCCTCGTTGAGGAGCGCCTTGAGATCCACCTTGTCCATGATCTGGGACACGAGCTTGTTGGAGAGGTCCTTGAGGAACTCGTCCTTGGTGCGGCTCGCGGACTCGATCAGGCCGCCCACGAGCTCCGTGGGGATCTTGTACTGTTTGACGAGGGCTTTGATGCTCTCTTCGGTGAGAAACACGGCGCCCACGCCCACGGTGAGGGCCTTGCGAACCAGATCGCCCACCATTTCTGAAGGCTTGAAACCGCCGTCATCCTGGGACATGGGAGGTCAGTACCTCGGCTTTCGGTCAAAGTGGTGCTCGGCCTCGATCACGCGGGTCGTGCCGCTTTCCGAACGCATCACGATCGACTGCGTGCGGGCCCCGCCGGCCTGAAAGCGTACCCCCCGGAGCATGGTCCCGTCGGTCACGCCGGTGGCCACGAACATCACCTGGCCCTTGGCGAGCTCGTTGATGCCGTAGACCTTGTCGAGCTGGGTCACGCCCATCTTCTTGGCGCGCTCGCGCTCGTCGTCCTTGCGGAACACGAGCTGCCCCTGAAAATCGCCGCCTTTGCAGCGGAGGGCCGCGGCCGCGATCACGCCCTCGGGCGCGCCGCCGGTCCCCATCAAGATGTCGACACCGCTGTTGGGGATACAGGTCGAGATGGCGCCCGAGACGTCGCCGTCGCCGATCAAAAAGATCCGCGCGCCGGACTGGCGCACTTCGCGGATCAACTCTTCGTGCCGGGGCCGGTCGAGGATCACTACGGTCAGATCCTCGATGGCGCATTTCTTGGCCTTGGCCACCTCACGCAGGTTCTCGGTGGCGGAGGCGTTGAGATCGATGGCGCCCTTGGCCTCGGGGCCGACCGCGATCTTCTTCATGTACGTGTCGGGGGCGTGGAGAAACCCGCCTTCTTCTGACACGGCGATGACCGAGATGGAGTTCATGCTGCCGCGGGCGCAGATCGTCGTGCCCTCGAGGGGATCGAGGGCCAGGTCCAGGCGGGGACCGCCCTTGCCGACCTTCTCGCCGATGTAGAGCATCGGGGCCTCGTCGCGCTCGCCCTCGCCGATCACCACCTTGCCGTTGAACTCGATCGAGTTCAGCGCATTGCGCATGCTCTCCACGGCGGCGTGGTCGGCGGCCTTCTCATCTCCCCTGCCCATGAGTCGGGCACTCGAGATGGCGGCGGCCTCGGTGACGCGGACGAATTCCAAAGCAAAGTTACGGTTCATGACCGGTGTTCCTTAGGTCCGTTTTCTCGATCTCAGTTGTCGCGCGACTCGATGCGTCGCGTACACCAATTCTTCAGTTCGGACGGCATGTTAGAACTCAAAACGAGGGTTTTCGCAAGGTTCAACTTACCCGCGTCAGGCTTCGCATCGGGCTCGAGCAAAAGGGTATCGAACCGGACGGCCCCCCTCACCTCGCTCTGCTCATCCGCGGGGAGCGTGCGGCCCGTCGAAAGCCCCGCGTCCGGGTCCCATTGCACAAAGGTTCCAAATAGAAAGACCGCCATTCGCCCCAGGTTGCCCGAGGGCAGACGCCAAACCAGGACGTCCGTCCCGGTGGGGCCGTGGAACCAGGAGGCCGACTCGTCGGTCGCCGCGGGCATGGCCCTGAGATCGTGCGCCAGCTCGGCCGGGTCGAGAAACTTCTCCAGAGCCGCTTTGGTCTCACCATCGAGACCCGTGAATGCGAGGCCCGCCAGATCGGGCCGAAGGTGCCTCACCTGGGCCGAAATCGGAAATTTTACGCGGTGGAGGTTGAGCATCCCCGAGACCGTGTGGCCCACGGTGAAGAGGCTCAGGTCGCCTGCCTCGAGGATCCGAAGCGACATTCCACCGATCGAGAGATCGGAGACCGAGTAGACCTTGCCGTTCTCCTGGTACTGAAACTGCTCGGCCGTGAGGTTGAGGCGTGGAACGCGCCGGCGCTCCAACCCCTCATGGTCCTCCGAGTGTCCCGAGATGACTTCGAGGTTGTGGGAGGGTGTCTTGCCCATTCTTCGGTTTCTCCGCTTTCTCGGTTTCTTTCTGTTCCACGAGATAGGAT
>DATJFU010000023.1:0-3588 GCA_035495495.1 Bdellovibrionota bacterium | reverse complement strand
GCCGCTGAACCGCGACAGGTAGCCATGAAAGAGAAGCGGTGACTGCTGCACCAGGTGGAGCGCCGCGCGGAGTTCCCAGCGGGGGCGGCCCTCGATTCCACCCACGAAAGCGTCCATGCGCCCCAGGGCCCCCCGGATCTCAGTGGGATCCGAGCGCCCCGCGATCACCTCAAATGCCGCCACAAGTACGGCGGCCTCGGTGCGGTCGAGATTCTCGTGGGTTGCGCCCTCAGGCAGCCTTGCCGGCCAAGCTAAACGTGAGGCCGCCCAAATGACCACGCCTCCGGCCACCGCCCTTTTGGCAAAGCCCCGCCGGGTCAGCTGGAGCGCATCCTTGGATCGCGGGCTCTTGCGACGCTTGGCCATGAAACCCGCTGTACCACGCCCCCACCGACGACACGGCGCATTTTGAAACGTTCGCCGCGCCGGGATACGTCATTGGGATGCAACCTTCGCGGTCGGCGGCCCTGGCATTGAGTCTGGTAACCTGTTTGTGCGCGTCCGTGAGCGCGCGTTCAGAGATGCCGACCCTCAAGGATACCTCAGACCTGCCGCTGTTCAGGGCCTATCCGAGCCTCGTGCCGGCGCTCAAGCGTTTTGAGATTCTCCACGGGCCCACTCCCCTCGAGCCGCTTTTCAGGCTCGAAGAAGCTTTGAGAAAACGGCGGACGCTGGATCCGGACGTCGCCGGCCGCCTCTGGGTCAAGCGCGACGATATGTCGTGGACGGTTCTGGGTGGAAACAAGGCGCGCAAGCTGGAGTTTCTGTTGGCGGACGCCGCCGCCCACGACGCTCACACGCTGGTTACGGCGGGAATGTGGGGCTCCAACCACGCGCTCGCGACCGCCGAGGCCGCGCACGAGCTGGGCCTCAGGAGCCGCCTCATCCTGGGACCCCAGCCCGTCACCGAGGACGTCAAGCGCAAGCTTCTCGCCTTTCACGCCCTCGGCGCCGAGCTCGTCTACCACGGCAACAAGATCGGCATGGGGATCGACCTCGCCGCGCAGATGGCGGCCCAGTGGCTCAAGATCCGCAAGGGCGTGTACTACATTCCACCGGGCGGCTCGAACGACGTGGGATCGGTGGGCTACGTCAACGCGTTCTTTGAGCTGCTCGAGCAGTCGGGCCCGGACCGCCTCCCCTCGGAGATCTTTGTTCCGCTCGGCTCGGGTGGGACCTCGGCCGGGCTTCTCGTGGGCATGTGTCTCGCCGGCAAGTGGGACCAGGTCAAAATCCACTCGCAACGCGTGGTGAGCGAGCTCCTCTACAACGAGCACAAGCTCCGCAAGGACGCCCAGAAGCTGCGCGACTACCTGGTTTCACTCATGTCGCCCGAGGATCGCGCCCGCGCGCCCAAGTGCGATTTTGACAGCAAGGACTCCCTCGTCGTCGGCACGGCCCACACGGGCCCCGAATACGGCGCGGCGGAGGCTCCGGTCCTGGACGGCATGCGGCTGCTTTCGGATTCGGAGGGGCTCAAGCTGGACGTCACCTACTCGGGCAAGGCGTTTGCCGACTTCTTGGACCGCGCCGAGGAGCTCCGTCCCGGCTCGTCCGAGCGGCCCGTCCTCTTCTGGCTGACCTACAACTCGCGCCCCCTGGACGCCATCATCACGGCCCACGCCTGGACGGATCCGGAGCATCCGTGGCGGGACCTGCCGCGGCCGTTCTGGAAGCTGTTCGAGAAGAACCCCTGACTCAGAACCTGTAGACGTCGCCGTGGACGGTGTCCAAGACCAGGGTGTCGAGGTCCGTGAACGCGTACGGCGACCTCGCCTGCTTCAAGGCCTGCCGCGCCAGCTCCTTTGAGTAACGGCCGTCCACGGTGGCATAGGCCGCGAGCGCCCCTGCCCGGTCGCCGATGAGATCGAGGTAGCGGCCCTCAAAGAGGGTCAGGAGGGACCCGTGATAGGCGTCCGGATGGAGACCGCGGGCCCTGCGGATCCACTCCATGGCCCGATCCAGCCGAGCACGGCGCTCTTCTGGCAACGCCCCGTCAAAGGCGTGCCTGAAACCAGCCACCGCCCGGAGGACCGCCCAGGTCACTTCCTGCGGCTCGCTCGCCGCCGCGGTCTCGAGGTCGCGGATGACGCCATCAAAGTCTCCCACCTCGGCGGCCAGGTGGGCCGCGTGGCGGACGGCCTCGTGGGCGCGCACCCGCTCGTCCGTCACGGCGGTCGCCACGGGCGGCGGCATTCCGCTCGCCGCGGCCGAGCGCACGAACTCCTCGGGCTCGGCGTCTCCCGGCCACCGCAAAGGTACCGGCACGTAGGCGCCCTCCGTCGGCTTTCCACCCAAGTTACCCGGAACGCCGATGAGGGCCAGGCCCGCCTGCGGCGCCATGACCACCGACTGGATGTTGTTGAGCTTGGCGACGATCCCGTGCACCGACTGGTCCGCCTCCACTCCCGTGGCAGTCGGCCGGCTCGTGCCGGAGATGAGCCCGACGGCGTCCTGGAGGGTCATCCCCCGGCCCGTGCTGGCCTCGACGCCCCGGGTGAGGGAGACGAGCCTGAGCAAGCTGTCCTCGTAGTACCGCTGCGAGAACGAAAACTCCTTGGTCTTGGCCAGCGTCCCGCGGATATGGTTGGTGGCGGCAAACGACCCGCCCTCGTGCCAGAGCACGTCCGCTCCGTCCGCCGAGACTTCGACGCTCACCGAGCGCCGTTCGCGATACGACGACAGGTGCACGCCCCAGGAACCGGCGAACTTGTAGCTCTTGAGAATGGCCACCGCCTCATCCAAGGTGTGGGCCTCGCGCAGAATCTGCTCGTTGACCGCGAGGATCGCCGCGCCGAAACGTGAGACGGCGTCGACCATGGTCTGGTGAAGGCTCAGGGCGATCCCCGACTCGTTGATCCCCGTGATGCCGTACGTGTGGAGCCCCAGCGACGTGAACGAGATGATCTTCTGCGCTCCCGGTTCAGTGGGCTCGAGGTACATCACGGCCGGCTGACGCTCAAAAATACCGTAGCCGTCGTAGTCGAGGTTTCTGGCGTGGATCCAACCCTGGGGGTTGGCTGCATCCGCGGCCACGAACGTCGAGCAGCCGAATGGGCTGATCGGGGTAAAGAAGCCCTCCGCGACGCTCTGACGGTGAAAGATCTGGGTCACGAGCCACTGGCCCACGTCGGGCACGACCTCGGCCTCTTCGGCGGCCCGCACGGGGACACCCGCGGCCCGGGCAAAGGCCTCGATCCGTCGCTGCGTCGCCTGAGGCAGCCGGTGGATCAATGGATAGGTCACCCAGCGCCGAATGCCCCAGAGCGCGAGATTGCCCAGCGTGGGTAACTCCCGCGCCAGGTACGCCTGGCGGATCGAACGCTCGATCCGGCCCGAGAAATACGGTAGCGCCGACTCCTGAAGATGATCCCTGGCCAAGGCTCCATGCTGAGCGGCCATCTCTTCTTCGGTGCCCTTGAGGGCCAGAATCCACACGCCACCGTTGCGGAGGCGCCAACCTTTACCCGAGGCCGCGAAGTCCTCGGCTTGGGCCGAAATCGCAACGAAAAAAAGCGCGGCAAGACACGCTAGGCGCCAGGGCCAAACGGTGACGGTCATGGTGGAGCCCCCTTGGCGCAGAGTGTA
>DATJFU010000022.1:0-8455 GCA_035495495.1 Bdellovibrionota bacterium | reverse complement strand
GCAAGAATCTTCCATCCGGCCCCTAGGCCGGCCTCGGGCTTGCGGATCTTGGCCACCACCGAACGAGTCGAGTCCGTGCCGGGCGCGTTCCACTGAATCCCGCCCTTGCGCACCACGAGGCGCACCTTGGCGCCCGCCTCGCGGATGAGCGCGGCGGTCTCGAGTGCCGACTGTCCGGCGCCCACCACCGTCACGTCCCGGCCCGAGTACCGCTGAACGTCCTTGATCTGCGCGCTGTGCTTGCAGAGGGTCCCGGGCAAAGACTTGAGTTCGGCCGGCAGGTTCTGAAACGCCATGTGGCCGGTGGCCAGCACGACGTGCTTGGCCCGGACAGACGTGCCATCAGCCAGGCTCACGTCAAAGCCGCCTTCCGCGCGAGTGACCCGGGTGACCCGCACGTCCGTCGTCTCGCCCACGGCATTCGCCCTAAACCACTCGGCGTACGCGAGAAACGTCTCGATCGGGACCGGCTTTCCATAGGCCTGGTAGGGGATTTGTTTCTCGGCGCAATACCGTTGAAAGGTGTACCGACGCTTGGGATCCCAGAGATTGGAGGCAAAGGGCTCCGACCGGAGCAGCATGCCCTCGGGCATGTAGGAGGCCCAGCTTTCGAGCGGGGTTCCATAGACGCGAAAAGGGACGCCCGCGGCCTTGAGGTGCGCGGCAACCGAAAGCCCGTAGGGGCCGGCTCCGATGATGATCGTGTCGATGGATTTCATGCTGTGGTCTCCCTCACAAGTGGGTGCACCGCCGAACGGCCCTGCCGCAACCGCAGCCGTTTCAGCAGATTCAAGGCCCGGGCCAGGAGCCGCTGGTAACCGTAGTAAAAGAGGGCGGGCATGGGATCACCCACGCGGAAATAGCCTCCGCCCATCTTTGCCCCAGCCGGCAGTAACCCTTGGGGTGCCTGGTGACGCCGGGCGGAGCGCCAGGCCGCGGGTACCGTGACTTCGGCGGGGCTGGGGACCCGCCCCGGCTTGATCCCCAGCTCGGTCAGGTAAGTCAGATGAGGCAGATTTACCCCGCAGAGCGTGGCAATTTCTTCCTGCCAATCCGTGCGCCCCACCGTCGGCTCGACGATCAGAAAGCGTCCCGTGAGACGATCGCGCTTGAATTCCAGGCCGCCCAGTCCGCGGTATCCCGTCAGTTGGATCAACCGGCGGGTCCATTTCTCGAGTTCGAACGTGGGCTCGCCGGCCGCCACGCAGAGTGCGGTGCACCCCATGTGGGGCGGATCGCAAACCAGTTTGCGTCCAGTGAACATTCCCACCACGTCGCCGTCGGAGTTACACGTGAACAACGTAAAGTAGATGTCCGTGTCGGGCCCGTCGATCCATTCCTGGACAATCACTGGCCCCCCGGATGAGATCATGCGATCGGCAAGCGCGCTCGCTTGAGCCGGGGTCTCGGCCCGCGCGGCACCGGTGACCTGGCCGTTGAGGGCCCGGGCCTTCTCGATCGGCTTCAGGGCCACCGGCATCTTCAGTGCCTCGACGGCCGAGAGTTCACCGGCAGAGGTCACGATCACCGAGCGTGGTACCGGCAGGCCCTGCCGTTCGGCATAGCGGTGGAATTCCGCCTTGTCCGCCAGGGTGCGGACCATCTCCGCCGTAGGGAGGCTGAAGCGGTAGAGAGATTCGAGCTCCGCGCGGTACGTCGAGACGGTCTCGACCGCCCGGTCATCCGTGCAGATCAATACAGCCCGCTGGCCCAGTCGCGCCGACAGGCGCAGAAGCCCATCCACCAGGGGCCGCCCTTCGAGGCTCTCCACGCGGCCAAAGTGGCAGAGGCGCGACCAGGCGCAGGGACAGTTCCAGGTGGTCTCCAGAACGTGGATCGGCATTTTGCCGGGCGCGAGACTGCGCACGACCCCCAGGGCATTGAGGCTGCCACCGAGGATCACTGCGGGCGCGGATTGTTCCATCACTAGGGGGCTCCACCGTCAAAACGCTGCAACGCATTATTGACTGAAAAAGGTGGATATCAATGCGCCCCCAGGTTTTCAATCATCAATTTAATCAATGATTACCGATGGATCCGGAGGGCTGGGACCCTTTCAAAACTAGAATTCCACCCTCAGGCCGGCGTGCGCGTAAGCCGCCATGAAGTCGGCCTCGACCGATCCACCCCCGGCGACCGTCAGGGGCGCCTGGATCGTGTACTGAAAACCCGCGGCGACCACGAGCGCCAGGTTCTCAAAGGGATACCAGTTGAATGCCAGCTCCGCCGGAAACCAGAACATGGACGTGGGCGTGATCGAGTTGGCTCCGATCGAACCCGCGATCGAAAAGATCTCGCCGCCGCCGACCCCAAAGGTCAGCTTGAACGGCAGGGAATGGAGAAAGGCGTAGTCGATCATCAGCCCCAGACGTGTCCCCGTAATCGAGTAGGCGGCCGTGCCGGTGCCCTCGGCCAATGGCAGGGGGGCGAAGCGAGCCTTGAGCGTCCAGGTGGTCGATAGCCGGTAGCCCAAGTCCGCGCAAAAGCCATAGACCAGCGGGTTACCCGCGGCCGTCCCGGCGGCGGCCTGCACTGTGGCCATCTTGAGGAGGTAATCCCCGCTCCCGAGCACATCCAACACGAAGTGGTGCCGGTTGGATTCGGAGCTCGTGTTCTCGGCCTTCTGGATCCCACCCGCCGTGAGATCCTTTGCGATTGCCTTTGGATCGACGGCGTTGCCCTGGATCCATCCCACGAGAGGTGGAAGATGACCCGGGACCGAAACCTTGTACCACCCGTCCCGCTGTTCGTTGCTGATCCGAACCCCCGTCCCCTTGGGCAATTCGATCAAGGTCGTCGAGTCGGACGAGGGCTGCTCGTAGACCAAGGCAGAATCGACGACGATCTCGCCCATCTGCGCGGCCCTGGCGGCGGAAGAAGAGGCTAACGCGCCGACGAGCAGGAGCCAGGAGAGCCGCATGACTTCAGGCTAGGCGCGGTCTCCGCAATGCACAAGGACCGCGTCATGCGTCATTGAATCGACGGGGGCCGTCTTGATCGCTCTCCGAGTCATGGGGCATCCCACCGTCATGGACCGACGTTCATTTCTAGGGCGGGGATCCACCGCCGTCGCCGGAGTGGTATCCGGCCTTTCGCTCCCGGCCTTTGCCGTATCGGCGGCCGCCAAGTTCCACACCGAAGAGGTGCCTCCGGTCGAAGACCTCATGCGCGAGCACGGCGCCCTCAACCGGATCCTGCTCATCTACGAAGAAGCCTCGCGACGGCTCCGAAGCGGCGGTGACTTGGACTCGGACCAGCTCAAGAGGGCGGCCAATCTCATCCACGACTTTATCGAGAACTACCACGAGCAGCTCGAAGAAGAGCACCTGTTTCCCCGGCTCGCAAAAGGCCCGCTCGGTCCGATGATCGAGATTCTCAGGATGCAGCATCAGGCGGGCAGAAACCTGACCTCCGGCATTCTTGGGCTCGCGACCGCGACCCACATCAAGAACACGAACGATCGCAACAACCTCGCCTCCTTCGTGGACCAGTTTGTGCGGATGTACCGACCCCATGAGGCGAGGGAGGACACCGTCGTGTTTCTGGAATTCAAGAAGACGGTGACCCCCCGCGAGTACGGCCATATCGGAGAGATCTTTGAGGACCGCGAGCGCCAGCAGTTCGGCAAGGACGGCTTTGAAGCGATCGTGGCCAAGATCGCTGAGATCGAGAAAACCCTCGGGATCTACGACCTCACGGCCTTTACGCCGGTGGCCTAGTTACTTGCCCATCAGGACTTCGCCGAGTTTGGACATCAGCTCGCCGTCAAAGAGCGGCCCTTTTTCTTGAAAGAAGTCCTGGACCAATCCCACGGGCGACGCCTTGCGGGTCATGGCAAACCGATCGTACGCGTTGACCAGGTTGAGAATCCGCGAAGTGAGGTGCATCTTGGCCAGGGACTTTCTGTCCGGGTACCCTTGACCCACGCCCACCTCCTCGTGATCCATGACCAGTCGCAGGACTCCGGGCGTGATGTACTTCTTGGTCTGCAGCAGATCCAGCGCGGCCGAAGGATGCTTCTTGAAAAGCTCCTGCTGCTCGGGCGGAAGATTCTCCAGCGGAGTCGCCGAGTCGACGCCGAGCTTGGCCTTGCCGAGATCGTGGACCAGTCCTGAGACCGCCAGGTCGTAGAGCTCCCGGTCGGGGAGCCCCGTGACCTTGATGGCGAGGCCCATGGCGAGACTCGAGACGGATGCGCAATGCTGAAAGACGTCCTCCGCGGCTCCGGCCGCGTCCATCATGCTCTTGAGGGCGCTCTTCTCGGAGGAGAGAAACTGGATGATCTTGCCCACCCGCCCCTCCAGGCTCTTGAAGCCATGCTCCGTGTCCAGGGTACTCTCGATGTTCTCGGCATCGGTGACGAGGGCGTCGTTGGCGAGGTTGCCCCGCGCCGCAACCTGGGTGGAGGCGTCCGCCAGGTCGACCAGGCCCTGGTCGAGGTAGGTAAAGTAGAGGGGCTCTTCGTCGCGCTTGATGTAGAGTTTCTTTACACCTTTTTGCTTGAGCCGCGAGAGGCGATCGGCGTCGAACGGTTCGGAATTTCGAATATAATGGATGTGCTTCTCGGCGACTTTGACGAAGACGTCGAAATTGAGCCGATGGTTTGGCCGAAGTGTGTGGATGCGGATCGCGAGGTAGCCCATATGGACAAGAAGATTCTAGGCGACTTCAAGGATGAATCCACACGAATTCTGAAAGAGCTAGGTTCGCTCGTGGAAACCATGGAAGAAGGCCAAACGTCCCAGGCCTCGCTCAAGGCCCTATCGGAGTTCTCTCAACGCGTGGACCGGATCATGGGCGCGGCCAAGATGCTGAGCGTGGGCGATCCCAGCCATCTCGGGCTCAAGCGCATCGGGCAGATCTCCGAGCTTTGTAAGACTTTGGGTTACCAGGCCGCCGGCACCGGAGCCACGCCCTTGCTGCCGATCTTTGCGGCCTTTTGGGCGGACGCCGTGGATGTCCTCAAGGATTTTGTCGATGCGCTCGAGGACGACGCCAAGACCCAGGAGGTCAGCAAGGACGTGATGCAGATGATCGAGCGTCGCATGGAGTGGCTGGCCACCCGACTGAACTCGGGCACCACCAAGGGCGCCCATGCGTTTGACGTCAAGACGATGCTCAAGAATCTGGGGATCGGCGGCTAGCCGTCGGCCCGTTCACATGAAATTGGGCGTGTGCAGATCGCTCAGAATCGCCGCCTGCTCGTCGCTGAACCCGGCGTGGCGCAGGCGCTTGACGCGATTTTCGCGCATGACTTCCAAGAGAGACCTAAACGCATCGTGACCCCGGGCGAGCGCCCCGGGTTCAGTGCTGCCGGCGGCGAGGACGGTCAGCGCGTCTTGCACGGGTCCGGGCACGACGGCGCCCGAGAGCGCCAAGGCGCGGCGCCGCACCGCGGCCTCGAGGCGCGAAAACAGGGTGGAATCCGATCGCAGCGCGCGGGCCACGTGGGCGAGGCCAAAGTGCACGTGCCGGGTCTCGTCGAGCTTGGCCCTGCGGGCGATCTCGGCTGTGATCGGATCGGGCGCGTGGCGCTCGACAAAGGACAGAAGGTCCAGAAACGTCCCCTCGCCGAGCACCGAGAGCAAGAAGGTGCTCTCGGTAAAATCCTCGGACTCAAAGAGCGTCAAGAGAGAAGCCGCCGTCGGGACGGTCGAGAGCGGAGCGGGTCCCCCGCGGAGCCGCGCCCGACGGAGAAACGCCTCGATGTGGCGCGCCTCGTCCGCGAGCTGCAGGGCCAGGGCCTGCGCGGTCTCGACATAGGCGGGTGGAATCCGGGCGATGAATCGCGAGGGCACGTAGAGCGCTGCGAGCTCGTTCTCGGCGAGAAACGAAAAGATCTGCGAGACCGCGCTCTCGAGCTCGGGCGAAAGTTCGGCCGCCCGCGCCCAAGGGATATCGGTCTCGACGTTCCACTGCGACTGCGCGCCCTGGGCGTAGAGGCGCGCTCCGTCCTCGGGCGAAACCTGGTCACGATCGAGAGCGCTGAAGGGCGACGCGGGTGATCCGGTCTCGGCCCAGGCCCCGCGCGGGGCCAGGCCCGTCGATGCCTCGACCCTTGCGGGCCAGTTCGTGAGATCCTCAAGCGACCGATTCCACCTGGGATGCGGACCGCGGACGATCAGGTGACGGTCCAACCCCTGCGCGTCCCGCTCGACGCCCCCGTAGCCGTGCCGTTCGAGGCGGCACCAGGCGGGCAAATCGTCGCGAACCTCCGGGTTGTCCGACAGCACCGCGAGGACGGCGCCCTCGGGCATCCGATCCAAGAGAGGGCGGATCCGTGCGAGGAGCCCGGTGCCCAGATTCAACTTTCCGGTGAGGACCGCGCCTACCACTCGCCCGTGCGGTCCAGGGCCGCGATGAGGTCCTGGTAGCCCGACTCGCGGGCGGGCATCCACTGGCGGAGGCCCTCCATCTCCAGGATGCGGCGGTGCTTGGGGTCTTCCCACTTCATGGCAAAGAGCGCCTTCTGAAACGCGTCCGCGCGATCGGCCTCGAGCCCGGGCCGACCGTCGAACATGCAATGGTCAAAGGGCGCCGTGCCGGTCAGCGACCGGATCTTGGAGCCGTCCACGCGGCCCGCGGCCGTCTCTTGCGCCCAGACGAGGTCGCCCGCGATGCCCGCGTCGGCCTGACCTTGGGCCAGGGCCTGCAGCACCTCGAGCTCGCTTCGGCCGGTGTCGCCGTGCTTGCCCAGGTCGCTGTCGAACTGGACGAGATTGACTTTGCCGATGTCCACGCCCTGCGCATGGAGCCAGTGCAGGGGCAGGATCCTGGCCTGTACCGAATCGTGGCTGCCGACCGCCAGGCGCCGGCCCTCGAGGGCCTTGGGCGACGCGATCCCCGCGTCCGTGCGCACCACGATCCGCGCGGTGAAGTCCCGGTCGGAGTCCCGCATGCCGAGGCTCAGCGTGCGTCCCTCGGAGAATTTCTGCGCGCGCACGTGGGCAAGCGGCGTGTTCCAGGCGATGTCGATGTGGCCCTTGAGCAGGCTGTCCACCTGGCGCTCGTAGTTGGAGAAGAGGGCAAAGTCCAACGGCACGCCCTGCTCACGAAAATGCTCCCGGATGCCTTCCCAGATGGGGACTACCTTGGCGTCGTACGCGACCGCGCCTAAAAGAATGGGTTTCATCTCGACCTCCGATCAACCGAACAGGGGCAGCCCGAGGCTCACGCGGCCCACGAACTCACGCAGGTGGTCCGCCGTCGGGGCCATGACCCAACCGGCGCGCGCGTCGCGGAACGCGCGCTCGAGCGGCAGGTACTTTGAGAACGCGGCGCCGCCGCAGGCCTTCATGCCGAGATCCGTGACCTGCACGGCGGATTCGAGGGCGTCGAGGCGCATCTGGAGCACGTAGAGCACCGCGGCCGGGTCGGCCTTGGCCAGGCGATCGAGCGCGATGGCCAGAAGCGAGCGGCTCGCATTGGTGCGGGTGAGCATGTCCGCATAGCGGGCGCGGAGCACGGGCAGATCGCGCAGGGCCTGGTTCAGGTGTTCAAACGAGTTGCCGCTCAGGTGGCCGCCGGCGAGTTCCAGCGTCTTTTGGCAGAGGCCGTGGGCCATCGCGCTCGAGCCCAGGGCGAACCAGGGCAGCACCACCCCTAGGACCAGGTCGGCGCCTTGGGCGGGAGCGCTCAGAAGATCGTCGGGCGAGACGCGCACGCCTTCAAAGAAAGCGGGGGCCGAGTCGTTGCCCCTGAGGCCGAGTCCGTCAAACGCGTCCTGGGACTTGATGCCCACGGCGCCGCGCTTGACCGAGTAGACGGTCAGGCCGGGTTCACCGCCCGTGGCCGGTTGGGCCAGCGAGACGGCGACGTACGAGTCGGCGTGGTTGGCCGACGTGATCCAGGATTTCTTGGCCGTCACCCGGTAACCGTCGGCGTCCTTTTCCATCTTCGAGACGGGCGCCCAGAACTGCGAGCGCGACCCGGCTTCGGAGAAGGCGAGGGTCGTCAGATGCTTGCCCTCGGCGATCGCGCGGAGGGTGGCTTCGCGGGCCGGGTTGCGGGCGCCGCTCGCCAGGGCCTGAGTGGCCGAGACGTGCATGACGTAGACCATGGCGGTCGACGCGCACTCCTTGGCGAGCTCCTCGGCGACGGCGGCGAAGGCCGGCATCCCGAGGCCCCGGCCCCCCAATTCCACGGGGACGGTCAGGCCCAGGAGGCCCTTGGCACCCAAGGCGCGGATCGCCGCCTCGGGAAAACGTCCTTCTTTATCGACTGCCGCCGCGTTCTCGCGGGCCACGGTGCGGGCGATCTCGGAGGCCGCGTCGGCGGCGTCGCGGTCGGTGGGCGTAAGGGCGTACAGGTAAGTGGAAGTCGACATTTGAAAGGATCCCCCAGGTGGTTTGAGTCGCCCCTGAGTAGTCCACGGGGGCTAGCTTTTCAAGGAGGAGTCTGCATTTGACTCGATGAGTCACGGCCCCCATGGTAGCCTAAATCCATGCCGAGCGCC
>DATJFU010000021.1:0-2192 GCA_035495495.1 Bdellovibrionota bacterium | reverse complement strand
GCGCGCTTGGGTGGAATGAACGTGGCCATGGAGCTCCGCACCCCCCCGGGCGCCACCGCACCCGCGCGGTTCTCATCAAACGCCCACATCCCCGCCGAACTGCGCGGCCAACCCATGGATGGGTGGTGGCTCAAGATCTCGAGGCCCGGCACGTCGGATTGGATGCTGAGCCGTGATGAGATCGCCTTTCGCGAGGCCCGTGAGGCGTTCAAAGGAACGGGGATCGACGTGATCGAAACGCGCAGCACACGGCTCCCCGACGGCACCCGCGCCGTCTTTCAGCGGCGCGCGCCCGGAAAGAATGTGACCGAGGTGGTCCAGGATCTTTTTGGGGATGCCATGGGCTCGGAGCCGACGCGTGAGGCGTCCGAGTCCCTCATCCAGCACCTCTTAGAGCCCCAGTACGCCCCCTGCTTCTCCGGCAAGGGGACTGACTACCTTTGCGGCGAGCTCCTGGACCATGGCATTGACCTCGGAAAAGCCGGGGCGAAGCTCCAGGATCCCTCCGTGCGGAGCCTCCTCGGCCGTCTCAGGACCCTCCGTAACGTCAACGAAACCAGCCCGGCGCTCGCGGGAACCCGGCAAGCGATGGACGGCAGGTTAGTGGGAAACAAACTCTTCTGGATGGAAGGCCGCGGTCTCGTCACGGGCCTGGATCTCTCGGTGGACAACTTCACCGTGGAGATGGTGGGCGGCGAGGCCCGGATTCACATCTTTGATCTTTAAAGAGGTCTCTTCCTAAACGCCCAAACGGCGACCGCCATTCCACCCAACTGCCCAAGGACGAAGAGGGGCGCACTCGAGGGCGCGATCCCGGTGAAGGTGTCGGTGAACATCCTCGCCACGGTGACCGCGGGGTTGGCAAAAGAGGTCGAAGAAGTGAACCAGTACGCGCCCGTGATGTAGGCCGCGACGGCCATCGGCGCGAACTCCGGATGCTTCTTGCCTGCGAGGGCAATCGTCGCGAGAAGGCCGAAGGTCGCGACCCCCTCCGAGATGCCTTGGGACACCCCGGACCGCGCATGGGCCGACACCTGCAGTAGGGGCTGGTGGAATAGGAGGTGCGCTGCCAGAACGCCAACCAGCGCCCCTAGAAACTGAGCCGCGACGTAGAGCGGAAGATCCTTGGGCGAAAGGCGCTTCCAAAGCGCCTCAGCCACGGAAACCACCGGATTGAAATGCGCGCCTGAAATCGAACCCAGGGCCTGAATCAGCACGAAGAGCGCCGCACCCGTGGCGAGCGAATTGGCGAGGAGCGCGACCGCGGCGTTGCCTTGGGCCAGGCTCTCGCCCATGATCCCCGAACCCACCACGGCCAGGAGAAGAAAGGCGCTACCCAGGAATTCGGCCCAGATCTTCTGCTGTCGTTTCACTGCCCGATCTCCCTCTTGAACGCGACCAGCCTGGAGCGGATGGCGTCGCGGGCTTCTCGAAAGCGCTGAAGCGCCACTTGCTCGGGCAAGGGCTCTTTGCTTGCGGGGTCCGGATGGGGCCAGTGCAGCTTTTTGGCCTTGGAGAGCAGGACCGGACAGACCTCCTCGGCGCAGAGGGTAATGACGTAATCCAACCCGGCCACGAAGGCGGGGTCGAGGTCATCGACTGACTTGGAGTACTGGTGCGAGATGTCTACGCCCACCTCCTTCATGACCGCCACGGCGAAAGAATTGAGCTTTGACGGCGCGGACCCTGCGCTCTCAATCTCCGCCTGGGGAAAGAGGTCCCTCGCGAGCCCCTCGGCCAGTTGACTCCGGGCTGAGTTCGCGACGCACATGAAGAGGATCTTCATGACGCCACTATTGCACTGCGCCTCCGCTAATCCAACCCCGAATCAGCGTCACCTGCTCGTCCGTCAGCGCCGCCGCGCCCGAGCTGGGCGGAGGCATGCGCTTTTTGTCCGTGCGGGTCACCGCAATCATGAGCCCACTCTCTTCAGGATTGCCGGGGAGCACCAGGTCGCGCGGTGAATCCAGAAGGGCGCGGTAATCGTCCAGCACCACATCCGAGCCATCGCCGTCGGGCTGGTGGCACTTGAGGCACATGGGTTCAAAGATCGCCTTCTTGATCACGCCAAAGGTGGGAATGAGCTGCTGGGATTCGACGGTGCCGTCGATCTTGAGCACCAGGCGCAGGACCGGATCCAGCGCTGAGGCCCGGAGCGTCGCGACCGCGGCCTGCGTGCCCGTCGAGTCCGT
>DATJFU010000020.1:0-2154 GCA_035495495.1 Bdellovibrionota bacterium | reverse complement strand
GATCTTGGACCCAAAACCCTTGCCCTTGGGCGCGATCAGCTTGGTCGAGAGGCGTACTTCGCCCCCCCGCACCTGCGCCACATAGAGGTCGAGAACATCGCCCACCTTGTGGTTGAAGCTGCCGTCCGCGCCCGTCAGTTCGATCTTGGGGACGATGCCGTCGGCCTGCGTTCCGGTCGAGACAAAGACGTCCTCACGGCCGATCAGGATGATCTCACCTTTGATCCGCTGGCCCGTCGAAAGCCGCCCGCCCTTGGAGCCCGATTTGACGGACTCCTCGAACATGCGCGCAAACTCGTCGCTACCGCCCCCGGCCGATTCGTCCTCGTCGTCCATCATCATGGCCGGCGATCCTAGCACTGCGGTATAATGGAGACCATGGGATTTAGGCACTCCCCCAAGGACGCCTGGCTCGTGGGTCTGGCCCTGTTTCAGTGCATGATCTGGGGCCTGACGCTGGTGTTTTGGGACGCCCTCGACGGGTGGACCCTGGTTCCCCTATCGCTCCTCGCGGCCTTTCTGATCTGCACCAATTTTCAGTGCGTGGCCCATAACTTCATCCACAACCCGTTCTTTGGGGACACGGCCCTGAACGGGGCCTTTAGCCTGGTCAACACGCTCTGCCTGGGGATTCCGCAGAGCCTCTACACGGCCCACCACCTCAATCACCACCAGTACAACAACCAAACGGGCGACTGGTCGGCGCTGCACCGCTACTCCAAGAAGCCCGGCACCCAAGAGGCGCTCTGGCGCTACGCGATCGTGGGCCCCATTCGGGCCGACATCGGACCGGCGTTCAAGGGCGCCCGCACTTTGGGTCTCGGGTCCCTGGTCGTCGCCGAGGCCGGGCTCCTCGCCGCCGTCGTCGTGGCCGCCTTTGCCATCCATGCCACCTGGGTGGTGGAATTCTTTCTGCCGACGCTCTACCTGGGGCACATCCTCGCCTACGCCGAGAACTACCTCGAGCACGATCGCGCGGATCCCGCAAAGCGGATGGCCAATTCGGTGAGCTGCTATTCGTCCTGGTACAACCGGATCTGGTTCAACAACGGCTACCACCAGGAGCACCACGCCTACCCGCGCATCAACTGGACGCGGATCCCCGAGGCGCGCGGCCGGATGCTGCCGGAGTCCCAGCGGCGGGTCGTGAAGCACGCGCACTGGTTTGGCCACTGGCAGGCGTCCAAGTCGTAGACGATCCGCGCGCGCGGGTCCGGGGATTAACCGCTCTCGGACCAGGCCCGCTTCTTGCTCCTGCCCCGCGCGGGTGAGCAACAAAGGCATCGGCTTGTGCTCTTGACCCTACTCGCTTGGCTTCTGCTTACCCCTTCCCACGCCGCGGATTCCGTTCTCACTCCGGAGCTCAGACAGAAACTGACCGAGCTCTCCGGAGAGAAGTTCACGCAAGGCAACGACCTGCGCCTGCTCGTCAACGGCACCGAGTTCTATCCCGAGCGCCTGAAGATGATCCGAGAAGCCCGCAGAAACATCGATATCCTGACGTTTCTCTGGGCCGACGACGACGCGGGACTCCAAATCGCCCGCGAGCTCGTGAAAGCGGCGGCCCCTCCGCGCAGGATCCGCGTGCGCGTGATCGTGGATTTTTTCAACTCCCCTCCGCACTCCAAGGTTTACGCGACCCTGCGCGCGGGCGGCATCGAGCCCCTGATCTTCAATCCGCCCCGCTGGAACCTGAACCTCGTTCAGCAGCACGCGCACGAAAAGATCATGGTCGTGGACGGCGAAAAGGCCCTCGTGGGCGGCGCCAATCTCTGCGACGAGTACATGACCGGGGTCGAGCAAAAGCTCTGGCACGATCACGAGATGCGCATCCAAGGTCCCGCCGCGGGCCGCGTGCAGGCGCGCTACGACGCCACGTGGAACTGGATGGCGGGCCTTGAAAGCGCCGCCGACTACGGCTCGCTCTTTGGAGACTCGCACGCCAAGCGCAGGCACCCGAACTACCCCCCGACTCCGATCCCTGAAGAGCAGCCGGGCACGGCGGAGGCCCTCTACTTTCACCAGCAGGCCTACTGGAGAAGGTCCGACGGCGACCGGGCCCTCGAGTTCACCGTGTCGCTCGTCCTCGCCGCCCAGCGTGAGATCGTGGTGTACGACCCGTACCTCATTCCACCGGATGGCCTGAAGGCTGCC
>DATJFU010000019.1:0-2614 GCA_035495495.1 Bdellovibrionota bacterium | reverse complement strand
GATCCCCGCGGGGTGTTCGAGCAGAGATGCTGACCTGCGGCCATTTAAGGCGCGGGTCCCAGTCCTATTCGGCCGGCCTTCGCTCGGCCTCATCAATCTCGCTGAGTTGTTTCTTCTACGATGGAATCCGGTTTGTCGATCGGTAATCGTGCTGTTCTTGCTGGCCGGACTCCCTATTCATCGGCGCCCCGTGGCCGTCCTTGAGAGGTCGTTGGCGACCCACCTGCTGCTCGGCACGGAGTGACGGGTCGAAGTCGAAGTGACGCTTGGCCAATTCGATGTGGGAAATTTCTTCTTCGGCGATCTTTCCAAAGAGTTCCGCGGTCACCGGATCGACTGCACGGATTCCTTCACGAAATCTTTCGCCGGCGACGCGGCCCCGCTCTTCCGCGGCCGCCATGAATACGGCGAACTCGCGGGCGGAGGTGCACGCCGTGAGGGTCCGCCAGAGGTCTAACGACACGGGGCGCTCATCCGCCTGGACGCCCAGCTCTGCCATGCGGCTGAGTAGCCAGCCCAGGTGTTTATCCTCGGCGCGGGCCAGGGCAAGCCAGGCACCGCGGAGGTCGTGGGACGCCTCCCTAAAGGTCCGCGCGGCCCAATCAAAGGCCTCCCGGGCTTGGAGCTCGGCAAACGCCACGGCCCGGAGTCGATCGCCCACGCCCTCGGGCGCGGACATGGACCTCGTGCGGGGGGGCAGCTCGCCCGGGCCACAGAGCCGGAACGGCGCGCAGTTCAGGGGCACTTCGACCCCCGCGCGCGGAGGGTTGTGGCGATTGGATTCCACCTTCATGGCGCCCGGCGGGACACTTTCGCGTCCCCTTTCAGATCCCCCATCTTGAGCAGGGTCTTAAAGTGCGCCTCCGTCACCGGCATGACCGACAGACGGGACTGCTTGATGAGGGGCAGGGTGGCCAGGGCCTGGGTGGTCTTGATCTCTTTGAGCGGCACGCCGCGCTTCAGGGCTTTGACGGGCTTGAGATCGACCTGCAGCCATTCGCCCGGCTTTTTGGGGTCCGGGTCGGGGTAGGGGGCGCCGGCCACCTCGGCCACGCCCACCACGGCCTTGTCGTCGCCCGAGTGGTAAACGAGCACCTGGTCGCCCTTTTTGAACTCCCGCAGGTGATTGCGTGCCTGGAAGTTCCGCACGCCGTTCCAATGGGTTTTGCCCTCCACCACGAGCTTCTCAAAGCTGTAGGTTTCGGGCTCGGTTTTGACCAACCAGTACTGCTTTTGGGATGCCATGGCACACCTGATACCCAGGTGCGCCGTTCACCGCAAGGGTTCGACTTTGACGGACGACAGGGAGCGCCGAATGCCGGACTGGGGATCGTCATCTTCGACGAACTGCTCCCCGGTGGTGGGCGCCGTCGCGCGGGGCATGGGAGCCAGCGCGGCCGTAGGGCCCGCCTGGGGGCGCTGCAAGAGCACCATGAGCGCAAAACCCAGGGTCACCAGAAGCATCCACACGGTCTGAGCTGTGCCCCGGTCGGGTTTCGCCATCGCATTTTCCATGATAGCGGGACGACAAGGCTCCAGGCAATGTGTCCGCCGCGACCCGGCGTCCATTGCCGGGGTGGAACTGAACGAACGCGATGGAACAAGCCGACTGGAAAGCGGTCAGAACGGTCTGGGAACAGCTGGTGGGAGCGGGCGTACCCGTTTCCGCGGCGGTGTATTCGGTGACCGATGGTGGCCGCGGGGCCGGAAATCTCGAAGAATTCGTCAAACGTAGGCTCGAGCAGGCGCGCGCCGCCTATCCGGGCCCTGTGGCCGAGTGGGAGACGCGGTGGAATGACGAGATCTCCCGCGCCGCGCCGGGCCGCCGCCGCGATTGGGCGGCCGGACGCATGGCGATCCTGCGGGTGCTCGAGGATCTGGGCCATGGCGGTCCGTTTCCGCATTACTCCCTGACCCATACCGCGGGCGTCGCCCTGGCCGTGGCGGCCCAAGGCCCCCTGGGCGGCCGCCGGCTCGGCGTCGGAGTGGATCTCGAGGTGGCTGGCCGGGCGGTGAGCCCCCAGCTTTCGAGGCGCTTGCTCACGGACCCAGAAGAGTCGGCGCTCGTGGCCCAGGCGGCGGCCCAGGCTTCGACCCCCGAAGAGGCCCTGGCGCCCCTGGACCTGTGGGTCATGAAAGAAGCCGCCTTCAAGGCCCAGCCCCGCTCCAAGGGGACGTCCGTTCTTCAGTATCGACTTCAGACGTGGAAGTGGGACCGCCCCGGATCCTGGGGTTACGCCACACTCACGGGCCCCCGCCCGGGCGTCAGCTTTCGCATCGCCCTAGGCCGGCTTCAGAACTGGGTCGTGGGCTTGGCCGTCGCGGAGTCGAATGATAGCGTCGGCTCGCTCAACGCTTCTTGAACGCACTCTTAGCTCAATTGGATAGAGCATCAGACTTCGGATCTGAGGGTTAGAGGTTCGAGTCCTCTAGAGTGCGCCATCTTTTTTGGGCACGTCCCCTGCATTCCACCTGCCTCAACCCCAACCTCATCGGGGCAAGGAGGCACCATGTCGTTGCAGAACGTTTTCAAGGGTAAGGCGGTCACGATCGATTCAGAAGCCACTGCGGTCGAGGCCGGGAGCCTCATGAAAGAACAGCATGTGGGCTGTCT
>DATJFU010000018.1:0-9213 GCA_035495495.1 Bdellovibrionota bacterium | reverse complement strand
CGAGCCGCCCGAGGTGATGCAGGAGATGGCCCGTTTTTCGGCGCCGCTCTTGCCGGAGAACAAACCCCGTTACCTCATGGGCGTGGGCCGGCCCGAGGATCTGGTCGAAGGGGTGAGGGCGGGCATCGACCTCTTTGACTGCGTCATGCCGACCCGCAACGCACGCAACGGCCAGCTTTTTACCTGGAGCGGCCGACTCAACATTAAGAACTCGCGGTTCGCCGACGATCCGTCGCCCCTGGATCCGGACTGCGCGTGTCCGACCTGCACCCGGTTCTCCAAGGCCTACCTCCGGCACCTCTTCGTGGGTCAGGAGATCCTCTACGCGCGTCTTGCGACGGGCCACAATCTGTTCTTTTACTTGGAGCTGATGCGCCGCATGAGAGCGGCCATTCTGGAGAATCGGTTTGACGAGTGGTCCGAATCTTTCTATACGAAATATCTAGCGTTTTCCAATACTGGGAGCGAGGGGAGCAGTGATGAATAGCCGTAAAACGTTCAGCGCAGGTTTGGTTCTTTGCACCGTCCTGTTTCTCCTGGGTCTGACCGCCATGCCGCTCACCACGCGCGCCGACGGCGTGCCCGTCCCCGCCGGATCGCCCACCGCCACGCAGACCGCGCCCGCTCCCGCCCAGGGCGCCACCGCCGGCCAAGCCGGGACCCCCGGTCAGCCGGGGGCCCTCGGCATGCTCATGCCCTTCGCGCTCGTTTTCGGCGTCATGTACCTGTTCATGCTCCGGCCCCAGCAGAAGCGCATGAAGGAACACAAACAGCTTCTCGAGGCCCTGAAAAAGGGTGATGATGTCGTCACTTCGTCGGGTTTTCTGGGAAAGGTTCATGGCATCACCGATAAGGTGGTCACCCTGGAATTGTCCGACAACGTGCGAGTGAAGCTGCTGAAAAGCCAGGTCTCCCAGATCATCAAAGGCAATCAGATCAGCGACGCTGTTTCCTGAGCGAGCATCAAGGACGCGGCTTAGGCGCGTCCGGTAGAGCAGACGAAGAGGTAGCAAAATGGAGCGGAGTTGGTGGGCGAAGCTGGTTTTCGCCGTGGGTTGCGTGATCGCTGCGGCCTTGACGGTTTATCCGACCCTTTCGGGTATGGACGTCGAGAAGTCCCATTTCTTCTACAAAAAGAAGATCAACCTGGGCCTGGATCTCCAGGGCGGCCTCTACATGGTCATGGGCGTGGACTTCAACCGCCTGTACCGCGAAGTGGTGACCCGCCAGGCTTCGCACCTCGACGAGCGCTTCAAAGAAAAGAAGATCGCCGTCAAGTCGGTCCACTACCTGGACGACGCCAAGTACAAGGACGACCCCCGCCTCGTGGTGGAAGTGGACAAGGCCACCCACGACCTGGCCAAGGACATCATCAAGAACGAGTATCCCAACCTGCGTCTGACGGACGATTTGGCCGACCGCCTCGAAGCGGCCCTGGCCAACACCTA
This sequence comes from Bdellovibrionota bacterium, assembly GCA_035495495.1. Lineage (GTDB taxonomy): Bacteria > Bdellovibrionota > UBA1018 > UBA1018 > JADZFF01 > JADZFF01. The sequence goes on along the minus strand of DATJFU010000018.1, from coordinate 7,765 downwards.
CCGCGCCGAAGTGCGTGAGAAGACATTGAACCAGAGCATCGAGGTGATCCGCAACCGGATCGACGAGTTCGGCGTGGCCGAACCCAGCATCTCGAGCCAGGGCTCGGACCGCCTAGTGGTCGAACTCCCGGGCATCAAAGAAGTCGAGCGCGCCAAGGAGCTGATCGGCCGCACCGCCAAGCTCGAGTTCAAGATCGTCGACGACGAGACGCTGCCCGCCGGCAAGCTGTTTCAGATGATCGCCGACGCCGAGAAAGAAAAGAACATCCACTACAAGGATGGCGACAAGTTCTCGGAGTACGTCGAAAAGATCAACGAGGCCTTGAAGGGCAAGATCCCCGCGGACCGCGTGGTCGCGTTTGAAAAGGTCACGGGCATGGATCACACGGTCACCGACCGCCGGCCGTACCTGCTCAAGGCCAAGACCGAGGTCACGGGCGACGAGCTCCAGGACGCCCAAGTCCAGTCGGACCCCGAGACCAACCGGCCCGACGTCGGCTTTACGTTCAATCCACGTGGCGCCAACCTCTTTGACAAGCTGACGGGTGAGAACGTGGGACACCGCCTGGCCATCGTGCTCGACAACACGGTGTTCTCGGCCCCCGTCATCCAGAGCCGCATCGGCGCCCGGGGCCGCATCACCCTGGGCCAGGGCGGCTACGATCAGGTCATGCGCGAAGCCCGCGACCTGGCCATCGTCCTCCGCGCCGGCGCCCTGCCCGCCCAGCTCGAGTTTCTCGAGCAGCGGGTGGTGGGTCCCTCGCTCGGGGCCGACTCGATCCGCAGCGGCGCGCGCGCGGGCGTGATCGGTTGCATCCTGGTCTTCGTGTTCATGATCCTCTACTACCGGGTGAGCGGCATGGTGGCGGCCCTTTCGCTGCTGCTGAACGGCCTCTTTACCCTGGCGGTCCTGATCGGGATGGACGCCACCCTGACCCTGCCGGGCATCGCGGGTATCGCGCTGACCATCGGCATGGCCGTGGATTCCAACGTGATCATCTTTGAGCGGATCCGCGACGAGCTCACCGAGGGCAAGTCCGTGGCCGCGGCGGTGCAGGCCGGCTTCCAAAAAGCCTTCAGCGCCATCTTCGACGCCAACATCACCCACGGGATCATCGCGGTGATTCTGATGACCTACGGTACGGGCCCGATTCGCGGGTTTGCCGTCACCCTGCTCATCGGCATCATCACGACCCTCTTCTGCGCCATCACCGTCTGTAAGCTGTTCTTTGACGGCTACCTGGGGATGGTCAAGGGTCCGATCAAGAAACTCAGCATCTGAACCGGGGAGCCTGAATCGTGTTTCACCTGATTCCGACCAACATCAACGTCGACTTTCTGGGCAAGAGCAAACCCTTTGTGTGGCTTTCGACGGCGCTGGCCGTGGGCAGCATCTTTCTGCTCTTCAAGCCCGGGCTGAACTACGGCATCGATTTCACGGGCGGCGCGGAGGTCGAACTCCGGGTGCCCGCGGACTGGGATACCGCCCGCCTCCGCAAAGAGCTTCTCGACGGCGGCATCAAAGAGCCCTCCGTCGTGCAGATCGGCGAACCCCAGAACCACGACTTTCTGATCAAGGTGCAGGCCTCGTCAGAGGAGCTGAACCGGGTCTCGGCCAAGGTGACGGGCGTCATGTCCAAGAAGGCACCCGAGCCCAAGGCGTTCGAGATCAAGCGCGTCGACGTGGTCGGTCCGGCCGCCGGCGCGAGCCTGCGGACTTCGGCATTCCTGTCGATCTTCTACGCCATGATCCTGATCTCGATGTACATCATGTTCCGCTTCGACGTGCGCTACGCGCCCGGCGTGCTGCGCGCCCTGGGTGTGGACGTGCTCATCACGGCGGGGATCTGGGTCATCCTGCAGCGCGAGTTCAACCTGACCGTGCTGGCCTCGTTTCTGACCATCGCCGGTTACTCCTGCAACGACACCATCGTCATCTACGACAGGATCCGTGACTTCTCCAAGGCGCACCCGGATTGGGACCTGGAGCGGGCCATCAACAAGTCCATCAACCTGAACCTGGGCCGGACGGTTCTGACCGTGCTTTGCACCTGCTTCGTGGTGGTGAGCATGTTCGCCCTGGGCGGGCCCGTGCTTCGGGACTTCTCGCTTCCGATGCTCCTGGGGTTCACGATCTCGATCCCGTCGACTATCTTCGTCGCCAACCCCATGATTCTGTACATGGAGAAGCGGCGTAAGCTGAAGGCCGCCGGCGGTCACGTGTACAACGGCACGGGCAAGAAGCGCGCGGCGCGCCCCGAGCCCAAGGCCCACGCCTAAGTCAAAGCCGAATGAAGATCCGCAGATTCGGTCAGCGTGAGTGGCGCGTCGGGGACGCGGGCACCGGTCCCTCTTCGGAGAACCTGGGCGCGGCCGAGCTCGAGTCGCTCCGCAACGCCACCGGCCTCACGGACCTGACCCTGCGGGTCTGCTGGAGCCGCGGCCTCCGCACCCCCGAATCCATCCGCGCCCATCTCACGCCCCGCCTCGAAGCCCTGACCACGCCATTTTCGATGGCGGGTATGGAAGAGGCTTCGAGCCGCCTGGTTCAGGCGAGGACGGCCGGAGAGCGCGTGCGGGTCTACGGCGACTACGACGTCGACGGCACGTGCGGCGCCGCCCTTCTGAGCTGGGTGTTTCGCGAGCTGGGGTTCAAGTTCGACGCCGTTCAGCCGGACCGTTTCAAGGACGGGTACGGGCTCAACGTGGGCGCCGTCGAGAAGGCGTCGGCGGATGGAGTCAGGGTACTCGTCACCGTCGACTGCGGCATCACGAGCTTTGATCCTGCGGCCAAGGCCAAGGAGCTGGGTGTGGACCTCATCGTCCTCGACCACCACCAGCTCGATCCGGTCCGGGGCCTTCCGCCTGCCACGGCGGTGGTCAACCCCCAGCGCCCCGACGACACGAGCGGACTCAAGCAGCTCTGCGGTTGCGGCGTGGCCTTCTACCTTTCGATGGCCTTGAGGGCCAAGGGCCGCGAGGCCGGCTGGTTCACGGGTGAGGGCGCGATCCCCGAGCCCCGCCTCAAGAACCACCTCGACCTCGTCGTCATGGCCACCGCGGCCGATCAGGTTCCACTCACGGGAGATAACCGCGTTTTGGTGCACCACGGACTCGAGGTGCTCCGCCGTTCGTCCAAGCCCGGGGTGCGCGCGCTGATGGAGGCCGCCGGGGTCGTCGGCCGGTCGCTGAGCCCCGGTCACCTGGGATTTGTGCTCGGCCCGCGCATCAACGCCTCGGGGCGCCTGCAGTCGGCGAGTCTCGCACTCGAGCTTCTGACCACGCAGGAGCCCTCGGTGGCCACGGCGCGGGCGCAGGAGCTGGAGCGTCTCAACAAAGAGCGCGCGACGCTCCAGGATCGCATCTGGGACCAGGTGAGGGTCCGGGTGGAACAGGGGATCGCCGAAGGAAAGTTCAAGAACGGCGTGGTCGTCGCCGACCGTGAGTGGCACGAGGGCGTCGTCGGGATCGTCGCGACCCGCGTGACCGAGGCCTTCAGAAAGCCCGCCGTCGTCATCGCGCTCCGCGAAGACTTGGGCAAGGGCAGCGCCCGCACCTGGGGAGGACGCGACGTGCTCGAGGCCATCCGGCGTTCGTCGGCCCACCTCCTCGGCTTCGGCGGGCACCGCCATGCCGCCGGCCTGAGCCTGGCGCTAGACCAGGTCGATGCCTTCGCAGCCGCGTTCGACGCGGCCATGGGTGAGATCGACGTGGATCTCACGGATCCGCCGCTCATCATCGAGGGCGACTGCGATCAGGCCGAGCTCGAGTTTAGGGCGTTTCATGAGCTCGAAGGCCTCGGCCCATTTGGTCCCGGCAACCCCGAGCCCGTGTTCAGGCTCCGCGCCGGTGTCCGTGATCGGCGCGTTCTCAAGGGCCGCCATCTCAAGCTCCAGCTCGGCCCGGCGGGGGGCCCCGCCCTCGACGCCGTCTGGTTCGGCGCCGCGGAGGACCCCGAAGTCCTCAAGCGGTTCGACGCCATGGCCCACTCGCCGATCGAGGCCGATTGGGCCGGCGTGCCCGAGCTCAACCGCTTCAACGGCAAAGTGACTCCGACATTTCGCGTGCGCGATTGGAAGCCGCTCTGATCCCAGAATCCACATTGACTATTTAAGTCGGAATCCCTAAATTCGGGCACGGGTGAGGCGCCTTTTTTGCGAGGCCGCCATGCTCTTCTTTCTTTCTCTGCTCCTGAACATCGCGTCTCCCGCACGTGCCGCCGATCCGGGCTGTCCCTTCAGCGGGCTCATGGACCATTACGATTCGGACTCGCACTTGCGCCTCACGGAGCTCGATGATCCGTGCGGGTTGCTGGGGATCCACGTGGGCCGCCTGTCTTGGGTCTATGACAACCGCATCTTTGTCAGCGCGGCGGTGCAGCTCGCATGTAGCGGGGTGCAGATGGGCGAGTTTGAGGTGCGCGATGGGCACCTTCTCGTCGAAATCGCCCGCCTCCGCGGAACCGTGGTCGACCATCTGCCCGGCGGGGCCCACATCGGATCCGTGGGCTGGGCGGATGCTTGGGTGGACGCCCAGCACCGCCAGGCGCGGATCCATGTGGAGGGAACCTACACCCATCCGAATGCCGCGGCCGAGTGCCCCGTGAAGGGTACCGTGGTCGGCGATATCTTGTAGCGACCGCGGACACACCGCCTAGGTCTTGGACACTCCGTGCCTCGATGGTCCGGGTAAACGGTTGAAATAGAACGGTAATTCCACCAGGGGTCCGGCACCCGGCTTGCTCTTGGATAAGGTATGCGCACTCGTGTTCTCTTGATGATCGGCCTCACTTTTCTGGGCTTTCAGGTGGTCGAACAAGGGGTCTCCGCCCAGGGCGGCGGCGCCTGTCCTCTTCGGGGCGTCTCGACGCGGGTGAACTACCGGTCCTGCGGACGCATCAGCCTCGTGCGCGATCCCGACGGATTCACGGGAATCCACGAAGGCGAGGGCACGCTTCCGGTTTTGAACTCCCATGGCGGCTGCTCGGCGGGCCAGGGTGACGTGCTCGAGCTCGAGCGCGGCATGTGCATGGCCTTTCAGGCCGGCGTCGCGACGCCGGCGGGCGCCCATGGCTTGAGTGTTCCTTTCGCGATCCTGGTTGCGGCGGGTTACGCCAACCTGCTGCCCAGCGTGACTCTGGCGGATTCGGGCAACGTCGTGGTGCACGAGGAGGGCGGCAGCCTGCTTCTGGACGCCGAGGGTGATTACCACCGCAAGGGCCCGCCGACGGTGAGCGGCCCCACGCACCATGCCCACGTGATTCAAGAGGTTCCCCTGAGGGCCGCCGCCGCGCCGGCGACCGCCTCCAAGTCGGTGGCCGAGGCCGACGCAGGTGCGCACTCCGAGCCCGTGGCGCTTGTCGACAAACCGGCGGCCGTTGACGCCGACGCCGGACTCTGACTCTGCCGGGCGCGCTGGGCGCGCCCTTTCTTTCTCTTCCGGGCGCGCTGGATGCGCCCTTCGTCGCACGCGCTGCAACGGTTCTTAGATCACCGCTTATATTTGGGAGCTTGCCGCGGGGTCCGTTGACTCAAAGGTGGCCCCCCGTAGACTTGGTCTGAAGTCCTCAATGGACACGAGGTGAGAGGGCAAGGAAGCACTCCCATTTCGTGTGCGAGCACCTCAGCGCTTGGTCTGGCGGCTCGGGACGGCGGCACGAAGCCTAAGGAAGGTTACTTCGGCCCGCCCTTTCGAACCTCCTCATTTTCCCAAACGTTGAGCTGCTCGGGTTTGTCCCGAGCGTATTTAGTTACTCCGAGCAGGGAGATGCGCGTCCCCCCGCCCGGAATTGGGACACGCGCTCATGGAGGATGGTATGGAGAACGGATTCTCTTTTCTTTCCCCGGGATTTGCCCTGGCCTTAGTTGCCGGCGCAGCCCTCGGGGTCGCCCCACCGGCTTTTGCTCAAACTCAAAAAGGCTTAGGACCCGAACACGTTTCGGGCCAGATCGTGGTCAAACTGCAAGAGACCGCGACGGCCCGTTCCGCAGGCGACGTGTTTGCGTCGATCCTGGGTTCAGGTACGCGTGGAATGTCGCTCAAGGCCGTCAAGGCCCTGCAGACCGACTCCCACCTGTTCACCGTGACCGTGGCCGATGATGCGGCCTTGGCCCAGGCCATCTCGGCCCTCAAGGCCGACGGCCGCGTCGAGATCGCCGAGCCGAACTTTGTCTATCACACGATGGAAGCCGGCGTTCCCAACGACCCGGACTTCGTGAAGAACTGGTCCCTGCAGAACACCGGCCAGGCTGACTCGAGCGGCCAGACGGGCACGCCCGGCAGCGACATCGGCGTTCTGCCCCTTTGGGCCGCGGGCATGACCGGCAGCAAGGACATCCTCGTCGCCGTGATCGACACCGGTATCGACTGGACCCACCCCGAGCTCGTGGACAACCTCTGGACCAACACCAAAGAGATCGCGGGCAACGGCAAGGACGACGACGGCAACGGTTTCATCGACGACATCCACGGCTGGAACTTCGTGGCCAACAGCAACCAGTCGCAAGACGACCATAACCACGGCAGCCACTGCGCGGGCACCATCGGTGCTTCGGGCAACAACGGCAAAGGGATCGCCGGGGTGAACTGGCAGGTCTCGTTCGTGCCGGTCAAGTTCTTGAGCGCGCAGGGCAGCGGCTCGTTGGACGACGCCGTCAACGCGATCAACTACGCGACGTCGTTGCACGTCAACGTCATGAGCAACAGCTGGGGCGGCGGCGGTGCTTCCGACACCATGCTGCAGGCCATCCAGAAGGCCCGTGATGCCGGCATCCTGTTCGTCGCCGCCGCTGGTAACAACAGCAGCAACAACGACAGCACGCCCTCCTATCCGGCCAGCTACAACGTCGAGAACGTGGTGTCCGTGGCCGCGGTCGATAACCGCGACCACATCGCCAGCTTCTCGAACTACGGCCGCACCACGGTGCACGTGGCCGCCCCTGGCGTCCGCGTGTACAGCACGGTCAAAGGTGGCCTGTACGACACGTACAGCGGCACCTCGATGGCCACTCCGCACGTGTCCGGTATCGCGGCCCTGCTGATGGCGGCCAACCGCGGCTGGACGTACGCCGACGTCAAGAACCGCCTGATCACCACCTCGGACCCCGTGCGCGGACTGCGCCGGATGGTGGTGGCCAAGGGTCGGGTCAACGCCTACAACGCGTTCGCCGGCATCGTGCCCCCCTCCAACGAACCGGACGAGTCCCTCTGGGCCAACGTCGCGGCGTCGGCGGAGTCGGTGCATCCGTACGACAACAGCAAAGAGTACAAGTTTACCCTGCACAAGGATGGCGCCAAGTTCATGCGCGCCCACTTTGAGAAGGTGGACGTCGAGTCGGGTTACGACAAGGTCCAGGTCGAATCGCCCACGGGCGAGGTGATCGAGACCCTGACGGGCCAGCTCTCCGACTACACCACGGATTACGTGGATGGAGACACCCTGGTGGTGCACCTCCTCTCTGACTCCAGCGTCAACGGCTGGGGCTTTAAGGTCGACCACGCCCAGGCCATCACTCAGTGAAACTCGATTCTGTGAAGACAGACCGGAGCCCGGGGCGGTTCGCCGCCCCGGGCTTTCGGCTTTTCGCGGTGGGCTTTGTTCTCGGCGTCGCCTTCTCCAGCGTCCTGGCGTGGAAGGTCGCGCGCGCCGAAGAGGCTCCTCCGGCGGCGGCCGTGACCGGTGCCCCCGCCGCAGGCCAGCCCGGAGAGACCGCGCCGGCGCCCGCGCAGCCCGAGGTTCCACCGCCTCCGCGCCCGATCACGCCGG
>DATJFU010000017.1:0-3585 GCA_035495495.1 Bdellovibrionota bacterium | reverse complement strand
CGACGAGACGGACGAAGACGTTTTTTCGCTTTCGAACACGAGCATCTTCACGGTACGGGTGGGAGAGAAGACGACCTCGATGGCCCAATACTTCATCAAATCGCAACCCGACGTCGACCGCCTGCTCGAGGCCTTGGTGGCGCTCCATGCCTGAATCGACCGAACTCCTGAAGGCCGTATTTCAGGTGGGTCTGCTCCTTCACCACCTCAACCAAGAGGCGGAGGAACGGACGGGCCTCAGTATCGTTCAATGGACGGTGCTACGTCATGTGGGCGAGGCGCCTGGCATCTCCGCCCAGGGGCTCGCCCGCGCCGTCAAGGTTCACCCGAGCACGTTGACCCAGACCCTGAAGCGGCTTTCACGCCGGGGCCTGATCCAGGTCAAGGGCGACCGTGAGGATTCGCGTAAGAAGAGGATCTCGCTTTCGGCGGCGGGGACCCGCGCCGTCGCGACCGCGGATCGAGAGCTCGCCCGCATGGCGCGGGACTTGGGCGCGATCCAACAGGAGATCCGTGCCGTCGAGAAGGGGCTGCGCGCTCGAGCCTAAAGACAGCCCTGGGTTTGCCAGGGGCGGTGCTTGCCCCCCAGGAGGTCGGGCAGGGTCTCGGTCGTCAGAAAGTTCCGCGTGCAGTCGGTGAAGCCGAAGTAAAAGGTCTCGGTGACCGAGCTGCGGCTACGGCAGTAGCTCATGACGTCCTTGCCGCCCGGGCTTTCGTCGCAGCACTTGCGGTAGTCCGGGTTGGCGGGATCGCACTGCGCGGCCGCGTGATTGAGGCCCAGGATGTGGCCGAGCTCATGGAGGAGCTCGTCCGCGACGCGTCCATCGGTCTGAAACTCCGTCCAGCCGCCGCCCTGGCCGCCCCAGGCGATCTCCTGCGGCTGCTCCGTGATGCCGTATGCGCCGTCGGCGTAGCCGAGGCCCTCGAACTGCGGCTCCGAGAGCACCAGCACGGCGTCGGCCTGACGCATGCTCGCGGCCAGGTCGGGGATACGGGCCATCTCGCCGCGCACCTCGTCCGCGATGGAACCGGGCGAGTGGTAGTAGTACCAGAGCCGCGTCAGTCGTTCGGGGGTCTTCTTGTCATCGGTGCCGGGGATCTCTTTGGCGATCTCGTCGAGGTTTCGATCCATCACCTTGAGGGGCACGACCCGGTAATCGAGGACATTGAGTTGAAACGCGCCCTGGGTGCTCTCGGAGAAACGGGTGGCCAGGAGGGCGCCAGCGCGCCGCAGGTCCGTTTCGGTCACGGCCGAGCCGTAGTGGATGACGATCGCGTTGACGACGGGGCTCGTGCGGGCCTTGAAGTAGCCCGGCCGCGAGCTCTCGAGCAGCGACGTCGGGTCATGCTTGGGGTGCTTGGCCGCCGCATGGGCGGGCGAGGTGAGGACTGTTGCAAGGGCCAGGATGAACCCAAAGATCATGCGGTGCGTTATAGCATAGGGGTCGCGGATACGCTAGTCCGCGTGCCCGTGGCAGCGGGGACCCCAGCGCGAGGGGGTCACGTCCCAGATCATCTCGTCGGACATGGAGGGCAGCCCGTCGGCGTCGAAGTCGTAGCTCCACTCGTCGATCGTGGGGTTTGAGGCCTGGTCGGCCGCCGTCACGTTGGAGTCGTATACGTCGAGAAGGGCGCGGCTGATGCGGCCGGCAGCGTACTCGTAGCGCATGCCTCGGACGAGCACGACGTGCGAGTAGTGCATGAGCAGCGGCGCCTTGCCGCGCGCGAGCCGCGCGTAAATCGAATCGAGCGCGCGTTTGACGTCGCGGCGGTCACTCTGGGTCTTGAGGGGGCCGTTCTTGCGCGAGTAGAACTTGCCGAGTTTGGGAAAGATCTCGAGCACGGCGATGTTGGCGTTGTAGTCCATCGCGAGCCTGAGAAAGTCGTGGCGGTAGTCGCGGCAGAATTCGGCCAGGTTGGCGTAGCCCGGGACGCGCACGTGCTGGTGGTCGCACTCGCCCTTGTGCAGGCGGATCGCCTCGCTCACGAGTCCGAGCGCCGCCTTGCGGGTGGCCGGTTTGGGCGCCGAGGGTTCGAACACGGCATTGGAGTGGAACGCCGACGCCACGCCGGCGATGCCCTGGCAGATGCCGTTCTTGGCGCCCCATTTGCCCAGGGGACCGAAGTCGGTCAGCTCGGGATCGGCGTTATAGAAGCAGAGGGAGTCGTCGTCGAAGCTGAAGGGGATGGAAACGGGCGCGATCGTCGCCGCTCTTGCCATTCCACCGAAACCGAACGCCAGCAAAACAAACCACGCACGATTCATGAATTGTTCCCCCGGGGACAGGATTCGCTGAATCAGTGCGGAGCGTCAATGAGGTGTTGGCGAAATGGGTCAGCGCATCATGCGGTGCATGACTCGATGAGTTATTTGATGCGACGCGTCTTACGGGAATGGAATAGAAAGAGGATGGGAGCCGCGAGGCCCAGATAGTCGTGGACCTGAGCCGACCAGGCGCCCACAGGACCGTCACCCGAGTAGAGGATGGCGATGGCCGTGACCCCGAGGACGCTGGCGAGCGAAAGTAGGGAGACGCCGGACGTCTTGCGCTTCTCGCCCCGAAGTCCGGGCCGGATGTGGCGTGGAATGAGGTACCCCAGGGCGAGGACGGCCGCGTATCCGCCCGTGAAGTGAAGCACGCGGACCCAGAACTCGGCCGGATGGTGCTGGGGCCCGATCGCGCTCATGACTCTGACCCAGCGGCCGACTACGAAGAGGGCGGCGCCGGTGGCGTAGGCCGCCCCGAGGACCGCCCAAAGGGCACGCTTTTCTCGCCCACGAAGCTTCACACCAGAAAGCCTACCCTGGCCCCGTAACGTGTGGCCACTTTCCGGACGATGCGCAGTGGGGCGAAGAGGGCCACTTTGGTGAGGGCATCGGCGACGAAGCAATGCTCTGCCCGCACGACCACCGTGCGGACCCGCCGCAGAGGCTTTCCGGAAAGGCCGTCGACGTGGACGCCACCGGGACCCGAGGTCGACGTCGCCATAGCGCCGTCCCGAAGCCAGGTGCCGCGGACTTGGGGTTCGTCCGGGCTGCCGTGCCTCGCCCAAATCCGCTGTTCCGCGGCTCCAAAGACCCTGAGGTCGCCGCCGGCGTTGACGATGCCCGCGGCCTGGGGGGCCTCGTTGAGGATCGCTTCGACCGCGCGGTCCACGGCGTAGCCTTTGGCAATGCCGCCTAGGTCCAGTCGCGCAAGCGAGGTCCGGCGCGCGCGATGGCCTCGAAGCTCAAAGCCGGGTCCAGGCTGACGCTGAACGGGTTTTGCGATCGAAAAATGGCCGCCGGATTCGCGATAAAGATCGGCGGCCAGGCCGAGGACCTCGGCCAGCGCGGGATCGATCGTGAGCCAGCGTCCCCGGCGAGTCCGGTTGAGCCGGCCCAGCTCGCTCGTCGGATCATGAAAGGTCATGAGTTCGTGCACCCGTTCGACCGACCCAAACGCGGCCTGAACCGCCCGGTCCAAACTCTCCGGCGCGGCCCCGGACACGGCCACCTCGACAAAAGTTCCGAGAACGGGACGGCAGCGGCGAAGGACCGGCTCAGAGCCGGCTGCGGACGAGTTCATAGGTCTTGAGAAGGCG
>DATJFU010000016.1:0-6139 GCA_035495495.1 Bdellovibrionota bacterium | reverse complement strand
CTGCATCATCTACGTTTACGGCGGGTTCGAGAAGATGAGGGGCGCCACCTGGTGGCAGGGCGACGCCATCTGGAACGCGCTGGCCAACATGCAGCTCGTGAAGGTGAACCTGGAGTTCATCGCGTGGATCCCCGGCACGATCGCGCTCATCACGTACTTCACGGTGGTCTGGGAGACTTACTTCGCGGCGCTCGTGTGGCCCAGGCAGACGCGGCCCTACGTCCTCGCCTTCGGGGTACTTCTCCACGCCGGCATCGGCCTCACCATGAATATTCCTTTCTTTTCTTACTTCATGATCGCGAGCTACCTCGTCTTCGTGGAGGGCCCCGCCCTCCGCCGCTGGATGCCCGCCTGGGCCTCGGTGCCGGGGAGGATCCGTGGCTGATCACGCGCACGCGCACGGCCACCATGACCACGGACATGGTCACGGCCATCACCATCACCACGATCCCTCAAAGACCTTGGGCTGGGCCTTTGCGATGAACCTGGGGTTTACCCTGATCGAGTTCGCGGGCGGCTTCATCGCGGGCAGCATGTCCGTGCTGGCGGGGGCCGTGCACGACTTTGGCGATTGCCTGGGCATCGGGCTCGCGTGGGCGATGCAGCGGCTCTCGACCCGGGGGCCGAGCCGCAGGTACCACTACGGCTTTGGGCGCCTCTCCGTTCTCTCGGCCCTGATCTCGGGTACGGCCATGCTGGCGGGCTCCGTGCTCGTGGCCGCCGAGACCATTCCGCGCCTCTGGACGCCGTCGGCGCCCAACGCCAAGTGGATGCTGGGGTTGGGGGGGCTCGGGCTCTTGGTCAACGGGGCCGCGGCCTTGCGCCTGGCCCGGGGCCGCAGCCTCAACGAGCGCATGCTCCAGCTCCATCTCCTCGAGGACGCCCTGGGGTGGGCGGTGGTCCTCGTGGGATCCGTCGCCATCTACTTCAAGGGCTGGACCTGGCTCGACCCGATCCTCGCGGTGGTATTGGCCGTTTTCATCTTCTGGAACGCGGCGCGGCGACTCCGCGACGTGGTCCGGGTGCTTCTCCAGTCCGTGCCCGAGGGGTTCGACACCAAGGAGTTCAGAAGGGCGCTCCTGGGTATCCCGGGGGTCCGCGGGGTCCATGAGCTCAAGGCCTGGTCGGTGGACGGCCACCGGCACGTGCTTTCGGTGCACCTGGAGCTCAAAGCCGGGTTACCCCCCAGCGCGTCCCAAGAGGCCCGAAGGCAGGTCCGTGAACTCGCCGCCGACCGGGGACATTTTCACGTGACCGTCGAGACCGAAGCTCCAGGCGAGGGTTGCGACCCGTGAGGGCTGCGGTTACGATTGGGGCTGAATGAAACGGCTCGTCGCGCCCACGCTCTCCCTTCTCCTGGCCCTGACCTTTGGAATGGCTCATCGGGTTTTGGCCGAGGGCGCGGCGGCGCAGTTTTCCATCATCCACGGCATCGAGGGCGCGGACCAGGTCGCCGTGAAGGGCAACTCGGGCATGAGACAGGCCAAGGTGGGCGAGGAGCTCCAAGAGGGCGACCAGATCCAGCTCGGCGGCGGCGTCACCGTCATCCTCAAGCTGCCCGATGGCACCGAGCTTCGCGTCGGCCAGGGCACCCAGGTCAAATTTCAGAAGAAGGTCGACGACGCCCAAGCCTTTGACCTCTACACGGGTGGTATGCGGGGAACGACGGTGCCGGGCTCCAAGCCCATGCCCGGCGGTAAGCACCGCCTCTACATCCGCACGCGGTCGGCGGTGCTGGGTGTGCGTGGCACGGACTTCGTCGTCGAAGTCGACGGCTCCGGCCAGCTCGCCGAAGTGCACACCTTTGAAGGACAGGTCGAGGTCGCCAAGGACCTGGCCACTCTCCGGTCCGGGCAGTTCACCCCGGTGGCCGGCGACAAGTACATCCGGGCCGACGCGAGCGGCATCTCCAAGCCCTCGGCCTTCGACCCCTCGGTGCTCCTGGACGAGCTCAAGGGCAACCGTCCGGGCCTGCTCCGCCCCGAGGATGCGGGTCCCCCTTCGCGGTTTGAGGTCTGGCGGTTCAGGTTGGGGGGCCTCTTGGCCACCAATTCCACCGGTAACTCGTCTTCGGGCCTCCTGAGCTGGGCTCCCCGGTTCCGCATCAGCGATCGCTGGGCGGCAGGGGCGCTGGTGGGCGCCTCCATGTTCAAGAACCTGGCCGAGACCGGCGGTGGAACCTTCCTGGTCCTCGATTCGATGGCGGTCGCCTGGTACCGGTTTCTGCCGACGTTCGAGGCCGAATTGGGAGGCGGGATGCAGTTCTGGTTCGGCAAGGACAACGCCCTCACGGGCACCGCCCAGATCAGCTTTGTGCCGCACCACCCCCTGTTCAACGTGATCGACCGGGTGGTCGCTGGCTATACCTTCGCGAACTTCACGGCCACGACGTCCGAGATTCGCCTCGGCATTGGCATCAAGCTCTGAGTTCTGATAATTCAGTCGGGAATGCCCCCGGCAGCCCCCTACGTCCCTAAGCACAAGATCCGCGTGGTGACCGCGGCCTCGCTCTTTGATGGGCACGATGCCGCCATCAACGTCATGCGCCGGGTGCTGCAGTCCATGGGGGCGGAGGTGATCCACCTCGGTCACAACCGCTCGGTCCAAGAGGTCGTGGGCTGCGCCATTCAGGAGGACGCACAGGCGATCGCGCTGACGAGCTACCAGGGCGGCCACGTCGAATACTTCAAGTACATGGTGGATCTGCTCAAGGAGCGGGGCTGCGGGCACGTCAAGATCTTTGGCGGTGGCGGGGGAGTGATCTTGCCCCAGGAGATGAAGGAGCTGCACGCCTACGGCGTGACCCGGCTCTATTCGCCGGACGACGGGCGCGCCATGGGGCTCGTGGGCATGATCGCGGACCTGCTCTCCAAATGCGACTTCGCAGCGGGAGAGGGCGTCGATGCTTCCGAGTTCAAGAAGCTCAAGGCCGGGATGGAAAAGCGGGATCCGCACGCCCTGGGTCGCCTGATCTCGGCCGCCGAAAACGACCATGACCACGCCAAGGCCTGGCTCCCCGAGGTGCGCGAGCAGGCCAAGGCCAAACGCAAGGCGGGCATGGCTCCGGTCTTGGGCATCACGGGCACGGGCGGCGCGGGCAAGAGCTCGCTCGTGGACGAGCTCGTGCGCCGTTTTCTCCGGGACTTCTCGGATAAGGCAGTGGCGGTGCTGGCCGTCGATCCTTCGCGGCGCAAGACCGGGGGGGCTCTCCTCGGAGATCGCATCCGGATGAACGCCATCTCCGATCCTCGCGTCTACATGCGCTCGATGGCCACGCGCCAGTCGGACCGTGCCCTTTCTGGCGCGGTGGACGACGCGCTTGCCGTGCTCGAGGCCGCCGGATTCGATCTGATCATCTTGGAAAGCTCGGGCATCGGCCAGAGCGACACCGAGATCACCCGCCACTCGGACGTGGCGATGTACGTGATGACGCCGGAATACGGCGCCGCCACCCAGCTCGAGAAGATCGACATGCTCGACTTCGCCGACCTGGTGGCCCTCAACAAGTTCGACAAGCGGGGCGCCGCGGACGCGCTTCGCGACGTTTGCCGTCAGGTCAAGCGCAACCGCCAGGCTTTTGACTCCAAGGACGAGGACATGCCGGTGTACGGCACGATCGCCTCGCAGTTCAACGATCCCGGGATGAACCGCCTCTACCGGTCCACGATGGACGCCGTCGCGGCCAAGACCGGGGCCAAGCTCAGGTCGGGGCTCGATCCGGGTCGCGCCGAGAGCGAGAAGATTCACATCCTCCCGCCCTCCCGGACGCGCTATCTCTCGGACATCACGGACACGATCCGCACGTACGACGCATGGTCCGTCGAGCAGTCCAAGCTCGCTCAGGCGGCCTTTGCCCTCAATCGCTCGGCCGAGGTGCTGCGTGAGGCGGGAGCGCCGCAAAGCACGGTCTCGGAGGTCGAGGAGCGGGCGGAGGAGGCTTGGGAGAAACTCGAGCCTGAGTGCCGCGAACTGCTCGAGACCTGGCCGGACAAGGTCAAGAAATACACCGAGTCCGTCTACCGGTACGAGGTGAGGGGCAGGACCGTCGAAGTACAGACCCATACCGAGTCCCTTTCGCGCCTCGCGATCCCCAAGATCTCCCTGCCGCGCTACGAGGCGTGGGGGGATCTCCTCAGGTGGAACCTGCAAGAGAACGTGCCCGGCGAGTTTCCGTACGCTTCGGGAGTGTTTCCGTTCAAGCGCGAGAACGAAGACCCCACCCGCATGTTCGCCGGCGAGGGCGGACCGGAGCGCACCAACCGCCGCTTTCACTACGTTTCGCGCGGGATGCCGGCCAAGCGCCTTTCGACCGCCTTTGACTCAGTGACCCTCTACGGCGAGGACCCGGACCATCGTCCGGACATCTACGGCAAGATCGGCAACGCCGGTGTCTCGGTCTGCTGCCTCGACGACGCCAAGAAGCTGTATTCGGGCTTTGACCTGGCCGATCCGTCCGTCTCGGTTTCCATGACCATCAACGGCCCGGCGCCGGTGGTGACCGGGTTCTATCTCAACGCCGCAATCGACCAGCAGTGCGAGAAATGGATCAAGGCCCAGGGCAAAGAAAAGGAGATCCGCGCCAAGCTCACGGGCGCCGAAACGACAGGCCGCGCCGCGTACCAGGGCTCGCTGCCCGAGGGTAACGACGGATTGGGCCTCATGCTGCTGGGGACTTCGGGCGACCGGGTCCTCGAGCGCGAGGTCTACGAGCGCATCAAGGATCAGACGCTTCAGGCGGTTCGCGGAACCGTCCAGGCCGACATCCTCAAGGAGGACCAGGCCCAGAACACCTGCATTTTCTCGACGGAGTTCTCGCTGCGCCTCATGGGAGACTTGCAGCAGTACTTCATCCAGAAGAGCGTGCGGAACTTCTACTCGGTCTCGATCTCGGGCTACCACATCGCCGAGGCGGGGGCGAACCCCATCAGCCAACTCGCCTTCACCCTGGCGAACGGCTTCACCTACGTCGAGTACTACCTTTCGCGGGGGATGAAGATCGACGACTTCGCCCCGAACCTGAGTTTCTTCTTCTCGAACGGCGTGGACCCCGAGTACACGGTGATCGGGCGGGTGGCCCGGCGGATCTGGGCCAAGGCGATGAAGCACCGCTACGGCGCCTCGGCGCGCTCGCAGCTGCTCAAGTACCACATCCAGACTTCGGGCCGTTCGCTGCACGCGCAGGAGATCGATTTCAACGACATCCGCACCACGCTGCAGGCGGCTTACGCGATCTTCGACAACTGCAACTCGCTGCACACCAACGCGTACGATGAGGCGATCACGACTCCGACCGAGGAGAGCGTGCGCCGGGCCATCGCGATTCAGCTCATCATCAATCAGGAGCTTGGGCTCGCCAAGAACCAGAACCCCAATCAGGGTTCGTTCATCATCGAGGAGCTCACCGAGCTGGTCGAGGAGGCCGTGCTGCTGGAGTTTGACCGGCTGACCGAGCGGGGGGGCGTGCTCGGCGCCATGGAGACCATGTACCAGCGTTCCAAGATTCAAGAGGAGTCGCTGTACTACGAGACCCTCAAGCATTCGGGCAAGCTGCCGGTCGTGGGGGTCAATACGTTTCTGTCCTCGACGGGTTCCCCCACGATTCTACCCCGTGAAGTCATCCGCTCCACGAAGGAAGAGAAGGAGTTCCAGGTCAACATGGTGCGCGGCCTTCAGGCCCGCAACGCCGCCAAAGCCAAGGACCTGCTCAAGGGACTCCAGGCCGCCGCCACCTCGGGCAAGAACGCGTTCGAGTCCATCATGGATTCCACGCGCTACTGCTCCCTGGGGCAGATCACGGGCGCGCTCTACGAAGTCGGCGGGCAATACCGCCGCAACATGTAGTCAGCGGCCGGCGGGCGCCGTCGGAGTCTCGGTGGGAGCACCCACCTCTTCGCCGGTGGCGCCGGACTGGTCGCTGTCGGCGCTCGAGACCTGGCGGTCCGGGGCCGGCTGTTGCTGGGCGGGCCGTTGCGCTTGGGGATGCAGGATGTCGCGGCAGTCATAGGGCTCACGCGAATCGAGAAAATGGGCGAGGTCACTCTCGTAGGCGGCGTCAAAGCCGTAAACCCGCGCGTGAGAGGGCTGGTATTCGCTCCGCTCACGGGCCAGTTTTCCGTCCTGGAGGGCGTAGGTATCGGTC
>DATJFU010000015.1:0-6877 GCA_035495495.1 Bdellovibrionota bacterium | reverse complement strand
GGGGTCCACGCCCATCTCGATCATCTCGGCCGAGATCCGGTGGGCCATCGGGGTGGTCCGCGAGTACCTGAAGCTGTTGGTGTCCGTCATGATGGACACGTACAGACCTATGGCCATGTCCTTATTGATCTTGGCGAGGTTCAGCTCCTGAAACAGGTGGTAGAGCATCTCGCCGATCGAGCTCGACGAGGTATCCGAGATCACCATGGCATGGGGTGGAAGCGTGATCTCCCCGTTTCCGCCGATGTTCTCCGGGTGGTGATCCAAAAAGACGATCTTCTTGGCGCGAAGCGACAGCTCCGGCCACAGCTTTCCGAGCCGACGCGGGTCGTTCGTGTCGACGATGACCCACACGTCAAAAGTATCCCAGAGTTCCACCTCGTTGGGACCCAGGAGCACGGCGCCCTTGGGATCCAGAAGCGAGTACCGGCGCGGAAGGGGATCGGGGTTGTAGACCCGGCAGGCTTTTCTGGCGCGCTTGAGGTAGTGAAAGAGCGCGCATTCGGCACCGAGGCCGTCACCGTCCGGCAAGAGGTGTGTCGAGATCAACACCCGCTTGGCGTCGACGAGCAACGTCTTGAGCTTTTGAAAATCCTTTGGCGAGGATTTGGCGGCCGTTTTGCTTGAGTTTTTCTGTTTGAGGTTTTCGTTGCTCAAGTGCCGCTCCCCGGTGTCCGAAGGAGGACACAAGGCTCATGTTCGACAACAAGAAACCTCTGAATCCCCGACTCGATCCACTTTACATCATCTTCGAGCAACACCTATGTAACTTTCAAGACCCTAGCGAAGACCGGAAGACCTTTGTTTCCAAGGTCGTGGGCGACTATCTGACGTTTCTTCGCAAAAATCGCATCGCCGTTCCACCCGCGCTCGAGGGCCAGGTGGCCGAGGAGTTGGGCGACATGGTCAACGCCATGCTCGTCAAAAAAATCTACGGCTGCCTCAACCTTGAAGAGTTTCAGCGCTCCCTGACCCCCGACATCCGCAAAGGGGCCGGCCGCCGCTACAAGCGCCTCCGTTCCAAGACCGGCTAGGCCGCGGCGCTTCCATCCGTTACCATGGACAGATGTCCCCCCGCTTCTCACCCGCCGCCGCGTTTTTGGCGCTTTGCGCCATTGCCGCTGGGGTGACCGCCTGCTCTTCGGGGCCGGTCCTCAAGGATGGGCCCTTGCCCGAGCTGGGCGACACCCCGGCGCCCGGCACCGCGGCCCCGCTGCCCACCGTGGCTTGGGAAAAGCACCTGCCCGGCCCGCCCGGCCTCATGGCTCTTTCGGACGATGGCTTGCGTCTTTACGTGGCCCTCGCGGGGGGTATGGGTGGTGGAAGCGATGCGAGCCACCCCCGGCTCTGCCGGGTGGATACGCCGTCGGGGGACGGGCCCGCCTGCGTCGACCTCGAGGCTCCGGCCCGGGCCCTGGAGGCCCTCGGGACCTCGGGGGGCGGCGCCGTCGGGTGGCTTCGTGACGGAACGCTCCGCGCCTGGAGCGCGGACCTCAAACCGCTTTGGAACGTCAAACGGGACTGCGTGCCCCGCTCGCTCGGAGGGGATCCCACGGTCGTCGCCTGCTTCAGGGCCGATACGGGCGCCGCGACACCCAATGGCGCCACCGACTCGTCCGTCGGTAACGCGGGCACCGCTCCTCGCGCCTCGGGGCGCCCGATGCCCGCTGGCGGCCCGCCCGACGTCGAGCTCATCCGCCTCGCCGACGGCGCGTCCGCCGGCACCTACCAGTTCTCGGCCGGGAGCTTGTCCGCCTGGGACGCGTCCCCCGCGAGCGGCGCCATCCTCGCGGGCAGCTCGGATGGAACGGTGGTGCTCCTCGACCGCAAGCTTCGGGTGGAATGGTCGCATAAAGTCGACGGCGCCGTGACCGCCGCGGCCCTGACCCCTGATCGCGCCGCGGTGGTGGCCGTCTCGGGGATCCGCTCCAAGGTGCCCGGTCCGAGGCTCGTGGCGTTTGATCACGGCGGCAGGGAGTCGTCAGGCCTCGCGCTGCCTCGGCATGTGGCGAGTTTGCGCCTCGAGTCGGGCGGCCAGTGGGCCGCACTTTTTGGAGCCGGGCCCTCGGGCCAGTGGCTCGGAGTCGCCAAGCTCGGAAAGCGGCCGTCGCTTTCTTATGAGCGTGAGCTCAGGCGCTTTGCCGAGTTCTCGCCGCCCCCGGAGGTTCTCGGGGGGGATTCTTGGATGGCGGGATTGGACCTCGACCCTCAGGGATATGTCGCAGCCGCCCTGAGCCCCGAGGGCCGGGTGCTCTGGTACTTGAGCCTGCCCGAAGGGGTCGAAGGGTACCTTCTCCGCGCGAGGCCCGGTTCTTCGGACAAGGGTCCGGCGCCCTGGCGCGTGTACCTCGCTCTCGAGGACGGCCGTCTTCAGGCCTGGCAGGTTCCTGTTTCGGCGAAGTGAACAAAATGTTCAGTTCGTCGCGGCCATGAGGTTAGGGTGGGCCCCAACTGAACGCCCCGTTCACTTCCTCACCTCCTTGATTTGAAGGCGATGGTCCGCCAACACCAAACTCAGCGCCGCGCGCTCGCCGGGTGGCAGGGGTGGAAGCCGGGTCCAACCCGCCAAGGCTGACCGGCTTACCCCGGCCCATCGTGCCAGCTCCGCCGGACGGTAATGGGTGAGCTCCAACGCCACCTTCAGCGCCAGGGTTCTCCGGCCTTTTCTGAGATGGCAGTCCCGCGGTCCCCGGGTGACCGCGGACACCGCGCGGGCGATCGAATCCAGGGAATGGTCTGGGCCCCACCGGTTCAGAGGCTGAGGGAAGGGTGTCCCTTCCACCCGGGTGCTGAGGTCGGCTGAAACGTAACGGTGCAGACGCGCGGGGGCCTGGCCCTCCGTCCATCCCAGGACTCGGCTCCATCGCCCACGGTCCGGCCAAGGTGCTTGGACCGCGCCAACCCAATCCCGGTGAGTTGACCATTCCCATTCCAGGGGATCGGCGCAGAGCCGGGCGCGGCACGGATTGAGGTGGACGTATCGAATCTGACGAAGAAGGTGGTGGTGATCCGGAATCCCGACCGCCGGAGGAACCGGCTGCCACCGAACTCCGCTCCGGCTGGCCAGCCCCCGGGCCCACTGCCCCAGTGCGCGCGCCAGGCGCACCGGCCTCCCGTGGGTGATGACGTGGAGATGGTTCGGCATCAGGACGCAGGCGACGGTTTCGGGAAAGATCCGAGCGAGACGGCTCCAAGCCGCCGAGCAGGCGTCCCGGTCGGTGAATGGCCTCGCACCCCCTTCGGTCCTGGCCACCAGGTGGAATAGGTTCATGCGGAGGCAGGAGGTGCACAGGCCGTGCCTGCTGGTGCGGAGGCCCGTAAGGCCCCCGCCGTTTGCGGGAGCCCGGATATCAGAGGCGGCGTCGGTACCCAGACCTTGGCAAACTGAACATTTTGTTCACTTCGCCGCGGCCATAGCCCCTTGGCGTGCCTGAAGTGAACGAATCGTTCTCTTCAGGCCGTCGCTTCGGTCAGTGACCGCTGCCGCCGGCCGATCCGCCGTGGCCGCCGCCGCCGGCGCCCGTGTGTTCCGCGGCCCGCGCTTGCGCGGCGCCAGGAGAAGGCGGCTGGGTGCAGTGGAACGTGTAACCCACTCGCGCTCCGTCAACCTCAGCGGTCACGCAAAAATTGCCCTGCGCGGCGTGACCGTTGTCCAAGAGATCCAGGTGGGCCGTGCCCAGCGGCGTCGGGTGCGTGGACGTCTGCTGGCAGGTTCCAAACTGCTGCATCTGGGAATGGTTGATGGGCTCCGCGGTCAGTCGGGTGGTCCAGTCATGGCTGTCCTGGGGAACGTGGATGCGCTCCATCCTGAACTTGATCCCCGGGTGGACCGTCGAGGTATGCCCGTTGCCGTCGTCGTTGGTGATGTCGACGGCCGCCTCCGACCAATCCATGTCCGTCTGCTGGTCGGTCAGATTGACGGGCGTGTTTCCTGATGCTGGGCTTCGCCCCCGCCACGCCCTTCCGAGGGTCACGTCGGTGTACATCACGAGCTGGCAGTTCGTATTGGGCAGGGTCGAAACCTGGTTAAAGGTCGCCCCGTCGTCCTTGGCTTCACTCCTACCGCTCAACCCCGCCACCAGCGCGATGGCCCCGATGGCCGCCGCGCGCTTCAACGAGCCCCGGTGCAGGTGATCCCGCACGGTCTCCTTGCGCTTACGGATCTGCCGCTCCATCCGGTCCAAACACGCGTCCATGGCGGCGTAGAAGTTGTCGTCCATATCCTGGGCTTCGGCAAAGTAATCCATATGGTTGCCCGTCACGTGGCAGTGGGCCACGCAGCGGTTGCCCTCTTTGGCGAAGTGCCAGCCGACGGTGATGCGCCCCTTGAAGTAGCGGCCGAGTCGTTCGGCGAGATCGGTGGCCCGTTCTCGCATGGCGGCGCTGGTCTTGGTGTGTTGAAAGCTGACTTGGACTTGCATGGACTACGTCCTTTCTTACGAGCGTTACGAACAGAAAGCGGTCAGAGAGTCTAAAAAACTTTCTTACGGCGGCTCGAGGGCAGGATGTTCAGCATGTCGCGGTACTTCGCCACGGTTCTCCGGGCGATGTCGATGTTCTCATTTTTCAGAAGCTCGACGATCTTCTGGTCCGACAACGGGTTCTTGGGGTCCTCTTTGACCACAAGCTGTCGGATCTTGTCCTTCACGGCCTCACTGGCCAGGGCCGACGTCCCGTCGGTCGAGCCAATGCTGGAGTTGAAGAAGTACTTGAGTTCAAAAATTCCCACCGGGGTGTGCACGTACTTGTTGGTGGTGACGCGCGAGATGGTGGATTCGTGCATGCCGATGTCGTTGGCCACGTCCTTGAGGATCATGGGCTTGAGGTGCTGCACGCCCTTCTCAAAGAAATCGCGTTGCCTCTGCACGATGGCCTCGGTCACGCGGTAGATCGTCTTCTGGCGGTTATGGATCGACCGGATCAGCCACATCGCCGAGCGGAGCTTGTCCTGCACGTACTCGCGGGTTTCTTTGTTTCCACCGCCGGCGGCGCCCGCTTTGGCGCTCTGAAGGATGTTTCGGTAGTAGGGCGAGATCCTGAGCTTGGGCAGGCCGTCCTCGTTGAGCACGATCTGGTACTCGTCGCCGACCTTGTAAACGTAGATGTCCGGCGTGATGTACTGGTTGTCGCCGCTGCCCTGGAACGAACGGCCCGGCTTGGGCTCGAGTTCCATGATGAGTTTGACGGCATCCTGGATGCGCTCCATGGGCGCGTCCACGGCCTTGGAGATGGCCTGGTAGTTACGGCGCTCCAGGTTGCCCAGGTGCTCGTCGATGATCCGCTCCACCAGGGGCTGGCGCGGGTTCATGAGCTTGGCCTGGATCAGCAGGCACTCGCGCAGATCGCGCGACGCCACACCGAGCGGGTCAAAGTGCTGGATGATCTTGAGGACCTCTTCGGCGTCCTCGAGTTCCATCTTGGCGTCCTTGGCCATGTCGGTCAGGTCCGCCTTGAGATACCCGTCCTCGCCCAGGTTGCCGATGATGAGATCCGCGAGCACGCGCTCCGAGTCGGTGAGGCCCGCCATCGAGAGCTGCCACTCGAGGTGGTCCTCGAGGGACGTGGTCTTGGTCAGGACGTTCTCAAAACTCGGGAGCTCCTCGTTGACCTCGCGCATGGAGGGCGCGGTGCTTGAGGTGGAGTTAAATTCCTCGATGTACGAGTCCCAGTTGAAATCGTCCTTGCCGGTGATGAGCTGTTCTTCTTTGGTGGCGGGCTGCTGAAACGCTTCTTCATCGCGCCGCTGCTCACCTTCGGGATCTTGCTGGGGCGCCTCGGAGCCGGGCTCGCCTTCAGGGGTCGGCGCGGGTTCGCCCTCGTTGGTCTCGCCATCCGGGCCCTCTTGGGTCTCTTCGAGAACGGGGTTCTCGATGAGCTCCTGGTTCACCAGCTCGGCGAGTTCGAGGCGATTGAGTTGGAGGAGCTTGATCGCCTGCTGCAGCTGGGGAGTCATCACCAGCTGCTGGCTCAGCTTTAAGCTCTGCTTGAGATCAAAGGCCATACACTAATTGTGCCACTCCACTTACGCGCCGCAAAAGGCTGATTGCGCCCAGCCTCATTCTTCTGAACTCGCGGGCCCGGTTCGGGCCCGCTTTACAAATGAAACTTCTCGCCGAGATAAACCTCCCGCGCAGCCTTGCTCTCCGCAATCTGCTTGGGCGTCCCCTTTTCTAAAATCTTACCACCACTTAGGATATAGCCCAAGTCACAAATTTCCAATGTTTCCCGTACGTTATGGTCAGTGATGAGGACGCCGATGCGCCGTTTCTTGAGTGTTTCAATCATTTTCTGAATATCGCCCACGGCCAGGGGGTCAATTCCGGCAAAGGGCTCGTCCAGAAGGATGAATTCGGGATTGAGGGCGAGGGCCCGCGCCACCTCAACGCGGCGCCTCTCACCCCCCGAAAGGGTGAAAGCACTTTGCTGGGAGATCGCATTGATGTGGAACTCGTCGAGGAGACGCTGCAGGCGCTCCCTGCGCTCCCGGTCGGAAAGCGGCAGGGTCTCGAGCACGGCCAGGATGTTCTCTTCGACCGTCATGCGCCTAAAGACCGAGGCCTCCTGCGGAAGGTAGGCGATCCCTCGCCGCGCCCGTTCGTGCATCGGCAGCGCTGCGATATCCACGCCGTCGAGCAGGATGCGCCCCTGGTCCGGGCGGATCAGCCCCACGACCATATAGAAGGACGTGGTTTTGCCCGCGCCGTTCGGGCCCAGGAGTCCCACGACCTGCCCGGTCTGGACCTCGAAGTCGACGCCCATGACGACGCGCTTTTCTTTGTAGGCCTTGTGCAGCCCCTCGGCCTTAAGGACTTTGCTTTTGGGAGCTGGCGGGTTGTTGCTGTCGGTAGGCATTGCTCTGTTCCACTTCCACGATGTC
>DATJFU010000014.1:0-5429 GCA_035495495.1 Bdellovibrionota bacterium | reverse complement strand
ACGACTCCTACCCCGCGGCGCCCATGGCGATCACGGCCGAGAACCTCGCCGTGAAGTACGGCATTTCCCGCCAGGAATGCGACGCATTTGCCCTCGAGAGCCAGAAGCGCGCCACGGCCGCCTGGGAGTCTGGCCGATTCGCCGATGAGGTCATCTCTTCGATGGCCCAGCTTCAAAAGGACGAGCACCCGCGGCCCCAGACGACCCCCGAGGGCCTCGCCAAGCTCAAGCCCCTGTTCAAGAAAGACGGCGTGGTCACGGCCGGCAACGCGAGTGGCATCGTCGACGGAGCGGCCTTTCTGGTCGTCGCGACGGAGGACGAAGCCAAGAAGCGCGGTCTCAAGCCGTTGGGCCGCCTGGTGGCCTACGGAGTCTGCGGCTGCGAGCCCTCCATCATGGGCATCGGCCCCGCGCCCGCGGCGCGCCAGGCGCTGAGCCGGGCCGGCATGAAGCTTCAGCAGATGGATCTGGTGGAAGTAAACGAGGCCTTCGCCCCGCAGACCCTCGCCGTGGCCAAAGAGCTCGGCCTCGATCCCGCCACGCTCAACGTCAACGGTGGCGCCATCGCCATCGGGCACCCGCTCGCGGCGAGCGGCACGCGCATCACGATGCATCTGCTTTATGAGCTCCGACGGCGCAAAAAACGCTTCGGACTCGGTTCCGCATGTATCGGTGGAGGGCAAGGAATCGCCCTCATCGTAGAAGCTTTTTAAAAGAAAATCCCGGGGGAGCAATCCATGGAAACCGCGGCCTACACGATCGAGATTCTTGGACAGAAGGTGACCGTCAAATCGGGGACCGACCCCGAGGTGGTGCAAGAGGCGCTTCGCATCGCGGCCCTGAAGACCGCCGACGCGCAAAAGCGCCTGCCCCGCTCCGCGCCCTACCAGCTGGCGCTTCTGGCTCTCCTCGACCTCGCCGAGGATTACGTGCGGTCCAAGCGGAGGACGTCGGACTATCGAAAGCGCCTCGACGAAAAGACCGCCGAGACGCTGGCCCTGATCGAAGGGGAGCTCAAGCCCTGAGCGCTCCGGCCACCAAGGAGCAGCTCCGTTCGGAGCTGAGAGAAAAGCGGCGGGCTCTGGACGACGGCCAGCGTTCGACCTTGAGCCGGGCGGCCGTGGGTCGAATCTGGTCCCGCATCCAATCCCTTCCGGCGCAGACCGCGGTGGGCGCCTATCGCTCCTTGCGCGAAGAGATCCAGACCGACACCCTTTGGGATCTTTGCCTGGCCGCCGGATTCACCCTCTACTTTCCCAGGGTCGTCGACCTCAAATCCCGCCGCATGGGCTGGATCCCGTTTCGCGGGGCGGGTTCCATCGACGACGGCCCCTGGACCAAAGGGGCCCACGGAATCCCCGAGCTCCAGGGACCCGCCGCGGACATCCACGCGGCCAGCTTTCGCCTGCTCTTCGTGCCGGGGGTCGCCTTCACGCCCCAGGGAGCCCGCTTGGGCATGGGGGCGGGGTACTACGACCGCCTCAATCTGGAGGGGGGCGCCGCCCTCTCCGTCGGACTTGCCTTTGACTTCCAAGTCATCGACTCGATCCCCCAGGACGGATGGGACCGGCCGGTCGACTGGGTAGTTACTGACCAGCGGGAAATTCGCGCTTGTCGCGCCGACGCATTGCCCTGAAAATTGACTAAGGGATGCAGCATAAGAACCGGTCCGAGCTCTATCGAGACTTCATTCACTTTGTCCAGCGCGATACCCAGCGCGAGCGCACCGTGTTCAAGCAGCGCATGGCCCAGGTGTTTCTTTGGTGCTTTCTCATGCCCGCGGTCGGTTCGGTCGTCTTCGCCGTTCTGGTCAAGGCGGGCGTCGTCCCCGTCCGCTACCAGCGCCACAGCGACTGGGCGTTTCTGATTTTTCCGATCATCTACGCGGCCTTTTTTCTCTGGAGCGCGCGCGCCTCCGCGGACAACGGGGGCCACGTCCGTCCCCAGGACTTCAGCGGCTTCACCGGCAGCCTCACCCAGGCCCTGAAACAGGCGGATTGGCGTGACCGCGTCTGCACGGAGATGGGCCGTCAGGTTCACGCCCGTCCGGACGACTGGCCCTGGATCGTCGCCAATTTCCGCATGGACCTGGCCGCCCTCAAGGACCGGACCAAGTTCCTCACGGCCTTCGCGGGCGCCGTGTTTTTCATGATCTTCAAGGGGATCGACCTCCTGGGCCCCGAGCCGGCCCACCACTACGAGGCGTCGTCGACGATGCTCATCGCGTGGGTCGAGGGCGCCTCGGACCAGGTCCTGCAGCTCGCCTCGCTGATCTTTTTCTTGGTCCTGCTCTACCTCTCCGGGATGGAGACCTTCCACTCCCTCGAGCGGTACCTGAACTGCGCCGAGCTCCTGCGCATCTCGACCGAAGAGTAGGGAATCGGTCCGGTAATGCAGCGAATCAAATTTGGTGGAGCCAGGCGGAGTTGAACCGCCGACCCCCTGCTTGCAAAGCAGGTGCTCTAGCCAACTGAGCTATGGCCCCAGAGTAGCCGGTGATAGCGGAGGTGCAGTCGCCCGCACAAGGCTTTTCTGATATGGGAACCCGCGGAATGATTGAGAAAGCCCCTAAGCTGACGATTCAAAATCACGCCCACGGGTTTCTCGTGGATGCCGAGTGGATGGGCGGTGTGTGCGAGTCCCCAGAAAGACCGGGGAGTTACCTCGCCTACGTCCTCGAGCCCGAGACCGGGAC
The DNA here is from genome assembly GCA_035495495.1 of Bdellovibrionota bacterium. Classification (GTDB taxonomy): domain Bacteria; phylum Bdellovibrionota; class UBA1018; order UBA1018; family JADZFF01; genus JADZFF01. The sequence continues at coordinate 2,734 of DATJFU010000014.1, read as the reverse complement.
CTATGTGAGCGCCCACCATTTTGAGCGCCTCGAGGACGCCGTCGAAGCCCTTAACCGCATTCCCCGGGACTGGGCCTTTGAGGCCGCTTCGGAGTGCGGTCAGGGCAAATGTGGAAAAACGGGCACCTGTGAGACCGGTGGCCATGCAGCCATCTGCGGCGGTTGCGGTCTCAATCCCCTGGAAAATTCCCCGGTTGAAGGGTATCCCTCACCATAAGGGGCCGTAGCTCAGTTGGTAGAGCGTTGCATTCGCATTGCAAAGGTCGGGAGTTCGACCCTCCTCGGCTCCACCATTTTTAATTCATCTGGACCGCATCCAGCTCCAGCAGGGTGCTCGAGATTAGCGGCCCAGATCCGCGCTGCCTGATGTGCGGAGAAGGGCCAAGGGCTCGTTCGCCGGTGAGGCATCGGCGCCCGCCAATTTGCGGTCTTGGAGTTCGGCCAAGCCACCGAGCGCTGCCACGGCACCGGCGGGCTTGAAGTCAACGTACACCTTGAGCGTGCGTGCGCGGGCCGGGTCGATTCCGGTGCCCACCACATCGCCGACGTAGGCGCGTCCGCCGCTTTGGGCGCTCAGTTCATGCGCGTCCAGGGTCGCCACCGAGACGATACCCACGCCGCCTTCGACGGGTTGGGCCTCGGAGCAGCGGTACGAGTTCGGAGAATAGGTCTGTTCCACCGAGCGGTCGTATTCACGGCCGTTGAGTTTCACGCGCGCATGGACCGAGGTTGGAGCTGAATGAGCGCCGCTGAGTCGGCCGCAAAGGGCGACGGCGTCCACCGGAGTGATCCCGGCAATGAACGGGAGATGGGGATCCTCGGTGGGCCCCTGCTCGGGCTCCCAGCTTTCGCCTGGGATGCTGGGCTCGATGGGACCGCAGTTATAAGAGTGGCAGGCAAAACATCCCGTGAGGGCCAGGCTCTGAAGGGCCAGGGCCGCGATCACAACTGCTTGAAATGTATAATCTTTTTTCATGAAAATCTCCCTCGCTACCTATACCCAGCCTAATAGAAGGAGGGGGCGGAGGGCGTTGAGGAGATTTGGCGAGAAGAGGCTAGAGCGCGTCCATCCAGCGGTCGAGGCGCGAGAGGGATTCACCGAACGAGGCGCGGCCCAGGCCCACCCTGAAGTGATCCCTCCATTCCTCGCCAAAGAGCGAACCCGGGAGCAAGAGCACCCCGGCTTCTTTCAGCACCCGTTCGCAGAACCGGTCAGAGCCCATCCCGTGCTCGACGCGCGGAAAGCAAACGGGACCCGCCTTGGGTGGAATCCAGGACAGCGCCGATTTTCGCCTCTCCATGAACTCGGTGAACGATTTCAGGTTCGCCTCGGTGATCCCGCGGGTGCGCTCCAAGATCGAGTCACGTTGCCTCAGGGCGACTTCCGCCAGAAACTCCGACGGGCCCGGCGAGCAGATGGTCGTGTAGTCTTTGACCTCGGCCATGCCCACCAGGAGCGCGCGATCGCGCGTGGCCGCCCAGCCGATCCGGAGACCGGCGAGGCCCAGGGATTTGGACATGACGCCGAGACTGACCACGTGGTCCCCGAGAGTGCAGGCGCCGGGCAGGCGATCCGCCGAGGTCCGCTCGAGCAGGCGGTAGACCTCGTCGCAGAAAAGAAGCATTCCCCGCGTGCGGGTCCAGTTGACGAGACCCTCCAGGTTGCGGCGCGACCAGTGAAAACCGGTGGGGTTATGGGGCGTATTGATGATGAGGGCTCGCGCCTTGGGCCGGGCCAGGCGATCGAGTTCGTCCAGATCCGGTGACCAGCCCGTGGCTTGACTCGACCGCCTGGGCACCACCTCGCAGCCGCGGGTGCGCGCGAGCTCCTCGAGGGACTGATAGCAGGGCATCTGCACGATGACTCGGTCACCGGGCCTCAGCGCCGCCGCCGCGAACGTGAAGATCGCTTCTTCGGCCCCGGAGTGAACCAGGACCTCTTCGGGAGAAAACCCTTCGTAAAGTCCGGCGATCTCCCGCCTCAGACTCAGCGACCCGGGTGACTCCGTGTATCCGAGACGCACGCCCTGAAAGGCTTCGGCCGACCCCGGCTCGAGGGCGAGCAGCTCGGCGATCGACATGCTCTCGCAGTCGGAGCTCGAGAGCAGGTGCGGGGCGACGAACTCATGCTGGGCAAAGTACCGTTCGAGTCTGAAGGGCGCTGGACGCATCAGCTCTCCTTGCGTTGCTGCGGGTGCAGCCCGTGTTGCCTGAGCTTGGTGTAGAGGTGTGAGCGATCCACGCCCAGGTCCATCGCCATCTTGCTCACGTTGCCGCCCGAGCGCTGAAAAGCCTCCGAGAGGATGCGTTTCTCAAAGGCCTCCATCTGCTCGTAGAGACCCTGCCCCGCCGGCGCCGGGCCGGCCGCGGCCGGTGGACGTACATCCCTCAGGCGGTGCGGGAGATCGGCCATCTCCAGGACTGGCGACTCCGCCATCGTGAGCACGTAGGCGATCACGTTTCCGAGCTCGCGCACGTTGCCCGGCCAGTCGTAGCTGGCCAGGGCCGCCAGCGCGTCTTGAGAAAAGGTCTGGGTTCCACCTTGGGCCCTTACCAGGTGATCCACCAGGGCCGGGAGGTCCTCTTTTCTCTCTCGGAGGGGTGGAATCCGGATCGGAATCACGTTGAGCCGCTGAAACAAATCGGGCTTAAAACGGCCTTGTTTCACCATTTCTTCGAGGTCCTGGTTGGTCGCGCACACCACCCTGAAATCGAGCTGCACGGTCTTGGCGGA
>DATJFU010000013.1:0-14302 GCA_035495495.1 Bdellovibrionota bacterium | reverse complement strand
GCCGCCCAGTCCGCGCATTAGGCGCCTACCTGGGTCCCCTGGGACACAGGTTCGGTGGCCCGTCCCCGATGATATCCTTTGTCTTGAGAGTTCGGGGGGCTTCCGATCATCATGCGTTGGTTCTTCGTCCCAACAAGTCTGGCGTTGGCGCTGACTTTTTCGTCCGCGGCGGGCGCGAAGACCGTTTTTGAATGCGGCGTGTACCGCGTTTCGGGAAAGGTCTATCCGAGCGGCGCCCTGAACGACTCGGACGTCGCCCGCGTTCGCAGCGAAGATGCCGCTTCGAAGGGAGTCGCCGGAAAAAAGGGCCGGCTCCGCGCGCCCACGCTGGTGCTTTGGGCAGGAACCCTTTCTCAAACCACCGTTCCCCTCGTGGTGAGCGATGAGCAGCGGCGCCAGCTCGTAGCGACGGGCGCCGAGCCGCTCTTGGGCGAGTTCGACGTGGAATTTTTCGGCCGAGGTTCGTCACCGGATGCGGGCACGCTCGTGGCGTTTCGGCCCGAGCCCGCAAGCGAGGTGAACGGCGGGAGCCACGAGGCCCGCCTGCTCAAGGCCTCGGCCTGCAAAAAGGCGGCTTCCATGAAGAAAGGCGGTGGAAAATGACGTTTCACCGCCCGGCCAAGCTTCTCGTCCTTGGCCTGGTCGCCATGGCCGCAAATCCCGTCCATGCCCGGGTCGCCGCTTGCGTGCTGGATGGCGGTGGCGACGTCTCGGGCCGTGCCTGCGGCGTAGAGCGCGGCGTGGAGGAGATCCGGCAGATCTACCGTTCAACCCATACCCAGACCGACCTGGGCATTCTGACCGGGTCGGGGCAGGTGGGACAGCCGGCGTGCACCACCCCTCTGCTGGGCTGCGTGGGCAGCAACTGTGGTGGCGACGCAATCGGGTACGATGACTGGAACGCTTCGACGGGAACCTACACGCGCCATGCATCCACGGTCACGCAGAACCTGACCCTGCGAGTGGGCGCGGGCGAGCACCTGAGCGCGGGCACGCATGAGTCCTTTGATAGCAACTGCCTCTTTGATTCGGCCCATCCTCCCGCTCAAAATCTGCCGGTCTGTAACTTCTGGAATCTCAACCACGGGCTCCCGGGCGGTTCAGTGTTCTATCAGCCGGATCCGAGCACACCGACCCCGCTCATGACCACCGAAAACCTGAGGAGCAAGGCCGACCACTGCGACAACTTCCGCTTCGTCACCCATAGCTGTTATGGCGCCCAGCTCGGGGCCCTGATCTATGGTGCCGACGGACGCGTGATCCCCGGCCGTTGCGGAATGTCCGCGTCGCCCCCTGGGTTTCAGGCCCTCGGCATCATGAGTACCAATCCCTCGATTCCCGCGGTGCGCGCGGAGAGCCGGAGGGCTGACCACCTCGCGCTGACGGACCACCGGTCCACGGTGGACGGACGTCCGGCTCGCATCTCGTATCCCGAGATTGAGCTCATGGCCGGCATGGCATCCGGGAGCGCGTCCAGTCTTGATGCGATGCACGCGGATACCGCAAGGACCACGGCCTTTACGCCGCAGGGGAGCGACAACCCCGTGATTCTTGGATCGATGGATCCTTACCTCACGTCGGATTACTACCTGGCCCATACGCTCCACCACGAGATGCAGCACGAACAGGCGACCACCACCACGTATCTGGCGCCGACGGAGCGGGAGCGCGCGCAGCTCGTCGACAGCGTGGTCAGGCCGGAGCAGTCGGTGATCGACGATGCCGTAAGCTGCTTCTGGACCCTGGGAAACCGCGAGCACGCGCTGGATTCCATGATGCGTCAGGTGAGCCCCGCCCTGGGCGTGCTCTCGGGCAACAGCGAGCTCACGGCGGATGAGCAGGCGGCCGTACGGGCGGACCTGCGCAACGAGATGCAGAGGGTGGTGAACTTCAGCTACCTGGGCTGCGTGGGCGGCCAGCCCGAGGTGCCCGTTCTCGGCGACCAGACGGAGCCTCCGACTGAGGCCGAACAGCTGAGGCGCATGTTGGCCGGACCCAGCAACTGCCATTTTGAGCAGGGATACCAGAGGTTCGTGGCGGAGCGTGCCCGTCGACTCCAGATCTATGAGGAGGCTACGACGAACGCCACCCGCGCCGCGGCGGCCAGGGACGCGATCTGCGCCGAGGGCCACGTCACTCCGTGTGCCGATCTCCGGGCATTGGACCAGAGAATTCGGTCCACGATCTCGAACGAAAGCGCGGTTTCGTACTGCGAATTCGGAGCGCTCATGGTCCGCGAGGACCGGCCCATCAACACGACGGGCATCCACGGCTGCGACAGGGGCATGCGCCTGATCCAGCTCCGGAACCGGCTCTTGGCCGCTCGAGACGAGGCGAGCCGCACCCAGGGATTGGCTTCGCGCTGGGGCGCCAACTTCGAGTCCTGGCTCACGACGACGGCCGACTATCGCAGGTACGAATCCGTGAAGATGCGTTTTGCGCAGACGATGCAGCTCTATCGATCCGGCACGCCCAACCAGGTTCGGGATTATCTCAACCTGCGGGCCTGCGAGACCGCGCCCATGGGGGCGCCCGCGCCACGGACCCTCAACGCCGCTGCCATGGCTCCCCACTAGCCGCTAAAATAACATTTCAAATTTGTCGGATTTAGGTTAGTTTGCGTCCCGGGTGAGGAATCCGGAGAATTTCCGTGTTCCGAATCGCGCCCCTTTCTGTCGCCATCCCCCTCATCGCCCCGCTCCTGTTGACCTCCTGCAACCCGGAACCCGAGTTCCACTGGACGGATCTTGAGCAGCTTCCCAACTCCGACCTGTACATGGTTCAACGGGGTCAGGTCCCGATCATCATTACGGCCCCGCACGCGGGCTGGATGGCCCCCGAGGGAGTTGCGCGGCGCAACTGCAATGCGGCCGATGCCCCCGTCGAGTGTCGCGGCGGTCCCTGCACGGAGGGTGGAACCGGACCCGAGGCATTGGGTGGCGCCGACGGGCACTCGTTGCAGATCGCCGAAGATCTGGCCCTGGAACTCGAGGCCTGCGCGGGCGGGGCGCCCTACGTGGTGATCGGCAAGGTCTCGCGGGAGTATGTCGACTTTAACCGTGACGCCGATGATCCCAAAGGCGGTGAAAGATGCGCGATGGACGACCACGCCGCACGGCCGCTCTGGGACGGGTACCACGAACGAATCCGTCGAGCGGTGGCAGACGCGCAGGCCCTGGGGGCCGGCCCCGTGCTCTTGATCGACGTTCATGGATTTGGTGGAGAAGGCCGCGTTCTTTCGGCAGGCACCGGAAGCCCGCCAGGTCTGACGTTGCCCTTTCGCGGGGCTGACCTCCTGTTCAACCCGCTCCGCGGCTTTGCTCCGCTCGTGGAGCTGAAGGCCGTGACCGGGCTTGCACATGGCGCATTGGACGTCGTGCCCGACGGAGTCGCGGGTGACTACGAAGGCGCGCCAAACGGCGGCTTTACCGTTCGCCGATACTCGGGGGTTTGGGGATCCGTTCAAGATGTGGATCGGGTCGACGGTCTGCAGCTCGAATTTTCGGGAGCTCTCCGTGCCGGCGAGGCTCCCGAAGCTTTGGCCCAGGTGACGGCCGAAGCGCTGTGCGCCGCCCTCGAACTGTGAAATAACCTTGCCCATGCGTGAACTCCTGCGTGGGCTCGGCCTCTGGGATGCGACCGCCCTCGTGGCGGGGACGGTCATCGGCACCGGGATCTTTCTCAAGACCACCGTGATGGCCCAGGAGGCGGGATCACCGGGATGGGTGATGGCGGCTTGGATCGCCGCCGGTGTCCTTTCTGTCATGGGGGCGCTGGTCTACGCCGAAGTGGGCGCGCGGTTTCCCGAAGCGGGTGGAGAGTACGCCTATCTCCGCGAAGGGTACGGCGACATGCCGGCGTTTCTCTGCGGGTGGACGCGGTTCTGGATCGGCTCGCCCGGTTCCATCGCCGCGTACGCGGCCGGGACGGCGGCATTCTTTCAGGACGGGCTCTGGAACCCGGCCGGATTTCCGGGCGGACCCAAGGGATTTGCCCTCTTTCTTGTCGCGATCTTCTCGGGCCTCAACTGCCTGGCGGTCACGGTCTCGGGCCGCTTGGCCACCGTCCTTACGGCCGCCAAGGTGGTGTTGATCCTGGGCCTCTCCCTGGGCGTGTTCTTCGGCGCCCCCACGGCGACTTGGTTTCACGTCCAGGCCGCGCAGCTGGGTGCTTCGTTTCCCGGCTGGTCCGCGTTCGGCGCCGCCACCCTCGCGGCTCTCTGGGCCTTTGACGGGTGGAACGGCATGCCCATGATGGCGGGAGAGATCCGTGAGCCACGCCGCAATGTGCCCCTCGGACTGTTCCTGGGCATCGGCGTCGTGCTCGCGGCCTACCTGCTCGCCAACGCGGCCTACTTTTACGCGCTGCCCTTCAAGGACATCCTGGGCGCCAACTCGTCGGACCATCCCGACGCGCCCTCCGTGGGCGCCCTCGCGGCCATGACGTTTCTGGGGCCCGCCGGCCGCACCGTGCTCTCGGCGGCCTTTGCGATTTCGGCCCTCGGGGCCATGAGCGCGACGATCCTTGCGGGCGCCCGCGTGCCCTACGCCATGGCCCGCGACGGCCTCGCGCCCAAGTGGCTGGGCCATCTGAGCTCGACCGGGCACGTGCCCGTGCAGGCCGTGGCGGTGCAGGGCCTCGTGGCGGGCGTGCTCGTGCTTTCTGGCACTTTTGATCAGCTGACCGATTACGTGGTGTTCGCCTCTTGGATCTTCTATGGCGCCGTCGCCGGATCCGTTTTCGTGTTCAGAAAGCGCGGCAAGGCGCCCCAAGGGGCGTATCGGGCGCCTCTTTACCCGTTGTTGCCCCTGGCGTTCTTAGCGCTGGCGGCTCTTCTCTTGAGCGCCACGCTCGTCACCAACCCCAAAGGATCGGGTGTGGGCCTGCTCATGATCGCGGCGGGGATTCCCGCCTACCTGTGGTTCGGCCGTACAGCTAGAAGGCCGCGCAGCCGGTAGCCTGCGCGGACCAGGCATCAGTGGTGCCGTTCACGATGGCCGCCGCGAACGACGCCGCCGCTTCGCGCACGTCCCGGCCGACGGGTGACGGCTCGTTGTCGAGCTCGTGGTACGCGCCCGCGCACTCGAGCCCGGCGCGGCGGCTTTCACCGTTGCGCTGTTTCTCGGTCCAGTCCTTGACCTTGGAGCTGATCACGTAGCGGTCTTCGTCCTCCCCGCCGACCACCGTCAGAAACGGCAGGCTCTCGGGCAGGTTGCAGATCCAAGCCAGGCCGGCATTGGCCAGGAGATGCGTGGCGAACGCGGGGTGCAGAAGCGGGCTCGTCGGAGAGATGGGACCCATGTGCGGGGGAGTCGGATTGCGGGTCAGCGTGGCCTGGGTCACGACGCCGTTCTCGCCCACGAGGGGCCGGACGGCCACGCCCGGAGCGAGGAGCACGAGACCGCTCACCTGGCGGTCGATCCACTTCTCGGATTGAACCGAGCGGATGGCGAGGAGGCCGCCCGTCGACCAGCCCGCCAGAATCAGGGGCCGGTTCTTGTCTTCGCGCGTGGACTCCTCGACCGAGACCGCGAGGTTCTCGATGTCGCCAAAATCATAGAGGTCCAGGTGATTGCCGATGCCGGACGTCTCGCCGTGGGAAGGCAGATCAAACGCGATGACCCGGAGGCCACGGGAGTTGAAAGCGGCAAAGAGGGGGCCGTGGTTGTCGATGCGGTCCGCGAAGCCGTGAAAGAAGAGAACGTCGCCTTTGACCTCGCCGCAGGGACGCTGGATTCCGACGCGAAGCTGGAGCGTGCCCAGTTTCTCGGATTGCTTGAGGGTCGTGAGGCCGCCGCATGGGGGCGTTTGAGCGAAGGCGCCAGAAGAAAGGGCGACGGTGGACAGGCTCAGGGCGCAGGACAGGGCCAGCAGTGAAGCACGGGTCATCGGGATTCTCCTTGGGTGGACCCGGGAGATATCAACGATAATGCAATGTGTCGATAGTGGTCTGGGAGCTAAATATCTTCGGACTTACGGGGGGATACGGCCGCCTGCATGGTGGCTCCGGCGCCTCCCGCCCGGGCCTGCTCCTTGGCGCGAGCAGCCTCGGGCTTTTCACGCAGCTCCTTCTCCCGCTCGGGCTTGAGGCGGGCGAGCTCCGCGGCGGTGGTTGCGACGGTCTGCCGGATCTGCTCTTCGGTGTGGGCCGACGTCACGAAGAAACGGAGACGAGCGGCCTCCTCTGGCACCGCGGGGTAAAGAATCGGCTGCACGTTGATGCCCTTGCGGGCCAAGGCGTCGGAGAGCCGCAGGCTCAGCACCGAGTCGCCGAGGATGATCGGCACCACAGGCGTGCCCTGCGCGGGTCCCGTCTCGAGCCCGGCTTGGCGCGCGAGGTCCAAAAAGAGTTTGGAGTTGGCGTGAAGTTTCTGGACGCGCTGGGGCTCGCGTTTGAGGAGCCGCACGGCCTCGAGAGAAGCCGCCGTGCTCGGAGGAGGCAATCCCACGCTGTAGACAAAGGCGGGCGCCGTGTAGCGCAGGTAGCTCACGAGGGCCTTTGAGCCCGCGACGTAGCCGCCGCAGCTCGCGAGGGCCTTGGAGAGGGTGCCCATCAGAATGTCCACGCGGGCCGGGTCGACGCTCCAGTGTTCGCAGATTCCACGGCCCGTCTTGCCCAGGGTGCCGATCGAGTGGGCCTCGTCGACGTAGAGCATGGCCTTGTGGCGGTCCTTGACCTCGACGAACTTGGGCAGGTCCACCACGTCGCCGTCCATGCTGAAGACGCCCTCGGTGACGAGGAGCACGCGGCGGTAGTGCGCGCGAACGGACTTGAGGATGCGGTCGGCGGCTTCCCAGTCATTGTGTGGAAACGGCCGGCGCTGCGCGCCCGAGAGCTTGCAGCCCTGCAGGATGCTGTCATGGCTGAGGGAGTCGTGGAGGATGAGATCGCCCGGCGCCGCCAGGTGACCGATGGTGGTCATGTTGGTCGGGTGTCCCGCGACCATGACGACCGAGTCCTCGGCACCCAAGAAATCGGCGAGCTCGCGCTCGAGCTCGACATGGATCGGCACCTGGCCGGAGGCGAGGCGCGAAGCCGAGGCCGACGTCCCGTAGTGATCGATGGCGTCGTGGGCCGCCTTTTGCACCTGGGGATCTCCGGACATCGCCACGTAGTTGTATCCGGCCCAGTGGATGACTTGCTTTCCACCCATCTCAAACGTGTCGCGCGCGGGACCCGAGTGCGTCTGGAGATAGGGATTGGCGGTGCCCGCCTCCTGGATCACCGCGAAGCGAGCCTGGAGCTTGGCGACCTCGGGAAACTTCTCGGGCTTGTAGAACGCCTCCGGGATCTCGCCCGAAGGCGGTGGGGCCTCGCCCATGCGCGTGGCGCCCAAGCCGCCCGCCTGGATGGCAGAAAGGCGCAGGCGCTCGGCGGCGCCAGCCGTCTTGCGGCCGGCGGCCGCGGACAGCGCCTTGAGCAGGTCCTTGACCTTGGTGTCGGCGTCGACGGTCGGGAGCTGCACGCCGGGCAGAGCGGCCTCGACGTCGACCTGAAGGTTGGCCAGTAGCAATGAATCGAGACCCAGGTCGTCGACCAGCTTCTGGTTCTCGTTGATCTCTTTCACGGGCAGAGCGCTCAGGCGCGAGAGAAGTTCGAATGCCGCCTCAGTGAGAGGGTCCTGGCGCTTTTTGCGGCCGAACGCGGCTCCGACCTCGGCCAGCCGGCTGGTCGCCGAAACGGGCTTTTCGTCGCCGCCGGCGTCCACGCGGTCGAGCTCGCCGTCGAGGTAGCGCTTGCGCGTCTCGTTGCGCTGCAGCTTGCCGCTCGAGGTCTTTGGAAGCGTGTTTTGCGCGATCAGCACGACGTCCGCGGGCCGGGCCCCGTGGTCGCGCATGACCGCCGACGAAACCGACTGGATGACCTCGGCGGGATTGAATGAGGGCGCCTCGGCGTGGCCCTTGCGCACTTCGAGCACGAGGACGAGCTTTTCTTCGCCATCGCCCGGCACCGAAAACGCCACCGCGTTGCCGGGGCGCAGGGCGGGATGCGATCCCACCGCGGTGAGCTCGATGTCGTAGGGGTAAAGGTTTCGGCCGCGGAGGATGATGAGGTCCTTGACCCGGCCGGTGACGTACACGCGCTCTTCGTGGATGTAGCCCAGGTCTCCCGAACGGAGAAACGGGCCGCTGCCGTCGCTCAGGCGCGCGCCAAAGGTCATCGCGGTGATCTCGGGTTTGCGCCAGTAGCCCTTGGCCACGCTGGGCCCGGAGATCCAAATCTCGCCCACGCGTCCCGGCGGGCACGGCGCGGAGGTCTCGGGATCGACGGCCAGAACCCGCGAGTCGGGCAGCAGGCGGCCGCACGCGACCAGGCTCCGCGCGCCCGGGTCCTTGGGCTGGGCCGGCTTGATGATGCGGGCCTCGAGGGCCGCGCTGTCCACCGTATGGACGCGGTATCCTTCGGCGTCGTTGTCCCCACCCACCATGAGGGTGTTCTCGGCCATGCCGTACGTCGGGTAGATGGCCGCCGGGTTCAAGCCGCGCGACTTGAAGCGGGCAGTGAAGCGTTCGAGCGTGGTGGCGTGCACCGGCTCGGCGCCGGTGAAGAGGATCCGAACCGACGAGAGATCGATGGTCGCGAGTTCGGCGTCGGTCGCCCGGCGGGCCGTGAGGTCCAAGGCAAAGGGAGGACCACCGGTCGCCGTCGCGTGCAGGCGCGTGACGGCGTCCAGCCAACGCTGGGGCTTGCGCAAGAATTCCACCGGCGACATGAGCGTCATGTGGAAGTCGGAGAACACCGGCTGCAGGATGCCGCCGATAAGGCCGAGGTCGTGGTACGGCGGCACCCAGAGAAGGCCGCGGTCGTTGCGGTTGAGCTTGAGCCGCGTGCCGACCTTGTCCACGTTGTGCAAGAGGTTGCCGTGCGAAACCATCACGCCCTTGGGCTGACCCGTGGACCCGGACGTGTACTGCAAGAAGGCGATCGCGTCGGCGCTGACCCGCGGGTCCTTCCACTTGCCGGCCCAGCGGCGCGTGAGCGCCGGCTCGTTGAGCCAGTGCAGGCCGCGAAGCTGCGGAATCCCGCGGGCGATCCAGCGCGAGGCCCACTTCACGGTCGACGGCGCGAGCGCAAAGCGGGCGCCCGCGTCTTCGACGATGGGGCCGAGGCGCTCGAGAGACCGCAGGGCACGCGAGGGATCCGGCGGATACGAGGGCACGGGGATAGCGCCCGCGTAGAGGCAGCCAAAGAAGCCGACGACGTACTCCAGGCCCGGCGGGTAGAAGAGCATGACCCGCTCGCCTTCGGCGTTCAGACGCTGAAGGTACGCGCCCATCGCGCGCGCGCGGAGATCGAGGTCACCGTAGGTGAGGTGAAGCTCGTCCCTTTCGCCGTCCTTGAGGAAGGTGAAGATTCTGAAACCGGGATCTTTTTCGGCACGGGAGCGGAGGAGCTCGATCCACTGCCTGGGGGTCGGGGGCATCTGTCCCACCCTAGATCGGGCGCGTCGTCATCGCAAGGGTTCCGCGCACTGTTGCGACCATTGGAGGTGGCCCGTGGCCTCCTCGAGCCCCCCGTCGGGGCTCAAAACCGAAGTCCAACGGTATAGATTAACCACCCGGAGGGCCTGGTCCCCCGAATGTTCCGCATTCCACCGCCGGCAGAGGTAGCCGCAGAACCCGGACATCACCACCGTGTACTCGGCGTTTCCCAGGCTCAGGATGAACTTGCGCCAATGTTCATTGGGAAACACGGCCTCATTGTCGTCCGGGTGGGCCTTGCCCCCCGTGAGGCCGATGGCCTCAAAGGGGTCGCCCTTCTCGCCGGACGCGAGGATGTTCTGGGTGCTCCACCATTCGTCAACACCCGCCGCGGTCGAAAACACCCTCCACGTCTGTTGGAGCTGGAGGTAGGCCACGGGGCCATGGACCACCCAGGAGGTCAGGCGGCCCCGGACGGGGCTCACGGGCACGTCGTTGGCGTTGATGAGGCCGATCAGGCCGCACGCGAGGGTCAAAATCGCCAGGTGGGGGACCGGGATGGGGCCCGGCCGCCCCGCCGCGCGGGCCGGCTTGCCCCGGCCGAGCAGGGTCCAAAAACCCGTGGGGAGCGTCAGGGACCACGCCGCCATGGCCACGAGCGAAAAGAGCCCCACGTTCATCGTTGCCGCGATCCCGGTATGAAATCCCCAGAACAGCAGGACGGCCGCGGTGCGGATCTTCCAGAACCGGGATGGCACGAGAACCAAAAAGGCGGCAAAGCCCTCCCAGGCGAGAACGGTCCAGCCAACCCAGTCGTGTCCGTGGATCAGGTTCGCGAGCGAGTGCCCGAGGGGACGGATGTGGGCACCCGCGGCGAGAGCCCGGTAGAAGGCAACGCCTTGGCGCCACTCGATGTTGGCCGACTTCCAGAGGGCGGCTGAGACGTAGACCGCGAGGATCTGGACCTTGACTACCGCAAAGGCGCAGCGGGCGCTCCAGCTCACCGCGGGCCGCGCCGCACCGGCCGCGGCGTCGCCGGACGCGTGGGCCTCGAGGGGCAGAAAACAGCCGATCAAGAGAAGAATCCGGAGCAGGTCGTCGCCCGAGTTGTTCACGAGGGCGTTTCGGTTTTGGAGGGAGGCGAGCAGGACCCACGCCGCGGGCGTGGCGATGCGTGTCCACGCGCCGGTCAAGAGGGCGAGCGCCGCCGCGACCAGGAGGCCAAAGTGGAGGGATGCGAACCAAACCGACCCATTGAGATCGAGCAGGCTCAACTGGCCCTGAAACCGCACGGTGGAATTTCGGAGCTCCAACGGCAACGCCCCGAGGTCGGTGTAATGGGCGACGAGGTCGCCCCCGCGGATCGTCAGGTCAATGAGGAGGATGCAGGCCACCGAAACCCGAAATAGCGCGAGTGAGCGTGGATCGGGAGTCTCGAGGTGGGCGACGAGAGATTGGATCCGGCGCAGGGCGCGCCCGGCCGCCGCGGACTTCATTTCTTTTTGAACAGCGCTTCGGCGGCGGATTTGAGCGCGTCGCGGGTGGGTGCGCCCGTGCCGCCGCCCGTCGAGGGCTTGAAGTAGTCGCAGAAGTTGGACTTCTCCTTGTCCACCACGCGGTCCGCCTGCGGCTCGCGGCAGTCGTTATTGCTGCCGCGGTCGTAGAAGATGCAGCCCTTGCAGACGCGCGTGTCGCGTCCGCATTTTTTGCAGATGTCCTGGCGGCCGTAGTCCAATGGGCCGAGCTCGACCCCGCAGTGCCAGCAGTTTCCACCCTTGGAGTCGCTCACAGGTGCAGCACCTCGAACGGACCTTTGCGGCGCGCCCGGATGGCGTCGACCATCGCTCGCGCCGAGGCGATCACCGTGCTGTAGGGAATCCGCTTCTCGAGGGCGGCCCGCCGGATCGAGAAGCTGTCACGGATCGCGCGCTCGTCCGACGTGGTGTTGATCACCAGGTCAAAGCGGCCCTCGCGGATCGCCTCCACGCAGTGGGGCGAGCCTTCGGCGACCTTGTTGATGGGTTCCGCCTTGATCTCGTAGTGGTTGAGAAACTCCGCGGTGCCGTGGGTGGCCCAGAGCTCAAAGCCCATGTCCTTGAGTCCCATGGCGATGGGCAGGATCTCGGCCTTGTCCTCGTTGCGGATCGACAGAAACGCCCGGCCCTTGGGCGGTACGGCCATTCCCGCGGCGAGGAGCGCCTTGGCGTAAGCCTCCGGAAACGTCTTGGCTCGGCCCATGACCTCGCCCGTGGATTTCATCTCGGGTCCGAGGATGATGTCCACGTTTGGAAACTTGTGGAACGGAAACACCGGCGCCTTGAGGTTGAAGGTGGTCATGCCCTGGTCCAGGTCATGGTGAATCCCGAGGTCATGCAGCGAGCGGCCCATCATGACCTGCACGGCGAGCTTGGCCAGGGCGTAGCCCGTGGCCTTGCTGACAAAGGGCACGGTCCGCGAGGCCCGGGGGTTGATCTCGAGCAGGTAGATGCGGTCGTTCTGGACCGCGAACTGCAGATTCATGAGCCCGATGACCCGCAGGCGCCGCGCGAGTTCCCTCGCGTAGGTGCGGATCCGCTCGGTGACCGAGAGGGGCAGCGAAGCCACCGGGATCGAGCAGGTGCTGTCGCCGGAGTGGATACCGGCCTCCTCGATGTGTTCCATCACGCCGCCGACAAAGGTCTGTTTGCCGTCCGAGATCGCGTCGACGTCGACCTCGATCGCGCGGTTCAAGAACCGGTCGATGAGAACGGGGTGATCTTCACTGAGCGTGATCGCTTCGCCGATCCACTCCGCGAGCGCCTCGGGAGTGTGGACCACGCGCATCCCGCGGCCGCCCAGTACGTACGAGGGGCGCACCATGACGGGATAGCCGAGCTCGTCCGCCTTCTTGAGGGCTTCTTCTTTGGTCCGCGCCATGGCGTTGGGGGGCTGCTCGAGCCCATAGGGCAGGAGCTCGCGCACGAGCTTTTCGCAGCGCTCGCGGTCCTCGGCGATGTCGATGCTCTCGGTCGAGGTGCCCAGCACCTTGAGGCCGCCGCGCTCGAGGGCCTTGGCGATCTTGAGGGGCGTCTGGCCGCCGAACTGCACGATCACGCCCAGGGGCTTTTCGATGCGGGCGATGTTGAGCACGTGCTCGGGGGTCAGAGGCTCGAAGTAAAGCTTGTCCGAGATGTCAAAGTCGGTGCTCACGGTCTCGGGGTTGCAGTTGACCATGAGGGTCTCGATGCCCGTCTGCCGGAGCGCCATCGCGGCGTGCACGCAGCAGTAGTCGAACTCGATGCCCTGGCCGATGCGGTTGGGGCCGCCGCCCAGGATCATGACCTTGTTGCGCTTGGAGATGCGCGACTCGTCCGCGCCGGAGTAACTGCTGTAGAGGTACGGCGTACGGGCCTCGAACTCGGCCGCGCAGGTGTCGACCGACTGAAACGAGCCGTAAACGCCGAGGGCTTCGCGCTCGTTTCGGATCTGTTCTTCGCGGGCGCCGCGGAGCGAGGCGATCGCCCGGTCCGTCCACCCCATGGCCTTGATCTCGCGCAGGCGCTCGGGGTCGGGGGGCCATTTGCCCGTCTGGATCTCTTTCTCAAAGGACAGATGCTCGGCGATGCGCTCCAGAAACCAGCGGTCGATGTTTGAGTGCTCATGGACCTCCTCCGGCGTCGCGCCGGCCCGGAGAGCGTCCGCCACGGCGCGGAGCCGCCTCGGAGTGGGTTTGGCGACCTGTTCCCAATCCGGCGCCTTCTTGCCCGCGGGGTAGGTGAGCGGCGCCAGCCAGGCCGCGTCCGTCTCCAGACCCACGATGGCCTTGCCCAACGACTCCTGAAAGGTCCGGCCCATGGCCATGACCTCGCCCACCGACTTCATCTGCGTCGTGAGCACGGGTTCGGTCGGGCGGAACTTCTCAAAGTCAAAGCGTGGAATCTTGGTCACCACGTAATCGATCGACGGCTCAAACGAGCAAGGGGTGGTGCCCGTGATGTCGTTGGTGAGCTCGTCGAGCGTGTAGCCGACGGCGAGCTTGGCCGCGACCCGCGCGATCGGAAATCCCGTTGCCTTTGAGGCCAGCGCGCTCGAGCGCGAAACCCGCGGGTTCATCTCGATGACCACGACTCGGCCGTTTTCGGGATTGACCGCGAACTGGATGTTGGACCCGCCCGTCTCCACTCCGATGGCGCGGATGATGCGCTTGGATTGGTTTCTGAGGTTCTGGTACTCGCGATCCGTGAGCGTCTGCGCGGGCGCCACGGTGATCGAGTCGCCGGTGTGGACGCCCATGGGGTCAAAGTTCTCGATCGAGCAGACGATGACCACGTTGTCGCGGCGGTCGCGGACGACCTCGAGCTCAAACTCCTTCCACCCCAGAAGGCTCTCCTCGACCAGGACGTCGTGGGAGGGGGAGAGAAAAAGAGCGCGCTCCAGTTTCTCGATCACCTCTTCTTCGGTGTGCGCGATGCCGCCGCCCTCGCCACCGAGGGTGAACGAGGGGCGCAGGATCAGCGGCAAGCCCAGCTTCTTGATCAGCTTGCGGCCGTCTTCGACCGAACGTGCGACCTCGGAGCGGGCGCTCTCGACGCCGATCGTGTCCATGACCTGCTTGAAGGTCGCCCGGTCCTCGGCGCGGTGGATGACGTCGGGCTTTGCGCCCAGCATCTCGACCCCGTGCTTCTCGAGCACGCCGCGCTTGTGCAGCTCCATGGCGAGGTTCAGCGCCGTTTGCCCGCCCATGGTCGGCAGGAGGGCCTGGGGCTTTTCGCGTTCGATGACCTGCTCGAGAAACTCGGCGGTGAGGGGCTCGACGTAGACTCGGTCCGAGAGCTGGGGGTCCGTCATGATCGTCGCCGGGTTCGAGTTCACGAGGACGACGCGGTAGCCCTCTTCCTTG
>DATJFU010000012.1:0-2771 GCA_035495495.1 Bdellovibrionota bacterium | reverse complement strand
GGGATTACGCGAGAGCAGGAGCGCCGCGATTCCGGTCACGAAGGCCGTGGCCTGCGAGGTGCCCGACATGTAGCCGTAACGGCCGCCAGGCAGCGTGCTGTAGATGTTCTCGCCCGGGGCGGCCACGTCGACATGGTTCTTGCCCCAGTTCGACGAAGGCAGAAGGTTGTTGTGAATGTCCGTCGCGGCGACCGTGATGATGTTCGGCAGGCGATAGGCCGCAGGGTAGTAGTAGTTCTCGGGGATGTCCGTGTCCTGGCGCTCGTTGCCGGCGGCACTCACAAAGAGCACGCCACGGGCCTCGGCCTTCTTGATGGCCAGGTACTCGGCTTCGGAGAACTCGGGGCCGCCGCCGCTGTAGTTGATGATGCGGGCGCCGTGCGAGACGGCGTACTCGATCGCCTTCACCGTGTTGCGGAGGTTGACCGAGCCGGGGTTGGCGTCGGAGTAGTACTTCACCGCCATGATCGAAACCTTGTGGGCGACGCCGCTCACGCCGGCCCTTTGGTCGGCGATCGCGCCGATGATGCCCGCCACGTGCGTACCGTGGCCGTGAAAGTCTTGGGGGTTGGGACGGTTCTCGACGTAGTCCCAGCCAAAGACCTTGCCGTGACCCTTCTCTTCTTTGTCCTGCCACACGTTGGGCGCCAGGTCCGGGTGCTTGGGGTCGATTCCGGTATCGATGATGGCCACGAGGACGTCGCGGGAGCCCTGCTCGAGCTTCCAGGCCTCGGGGGCCGAGATGTGGCTATGGTCGGTGCCGTTCAGCAGGCCCCAGTTCTTGAAAGGTTGGGCAAGGGCCGCGCGCGAAGGGTGGAGGCTGTCGTGGAACACCTTTTTGGCGTCCATGGGCAGCTTGGCAAACCCGAAGAAGGTGAGGCTGGCGCCCGCGAGGGCCAAAGTCGTGAGCCAAGATTGGGTGTTTTGATGCTTCATTTTCCGCTCCGCTGTCTGCCGGACCTCCCGGGGAGGTCCTTTACCACTTCCGCTTCCACAGTCGGGGCCAAAGCATCGGCCCCGGAACACTCCATCACCTTGAGCAAGGCCTGTGCCGAGGGGGTCAAATTTAAGGCTTGAGTTTTCAAGCCCTTAGAGGGGCTTTATGCCCCGCCCAGGTCCCCGTGTGTCCAGTCCGTAGGCACCCCCTGGGAGACCTTTGACACACCCGGACCAACAAAAGTTGAGTCATTTAGTTGTTGATCCGATAAGTCGGATATATGCGGGACACCCGTCCTCTCACCTTGGGTTTGGGGTTGGTTCTAGGAGCCCTGGCCGGAGCCCTGCCGGCCCAAGTACAGGCTGGCCTGCGCCTGGACCAGATTGTCCAGACCCTTTCTAGCGTCCCCGCCGGGAGGGATATCCTCGAGCGCGCTCGCAAGTCCTGGGGCCTCGCCCAGACCAGCCAGGTGGGCAACTACCTGCGTTGGGGCCAGGTCTCCAAGACAGATGCCGTACTCACCCGTCACTTTGATCCGACGACGGGCAAGGAGGAGCGCAACCGCCAAGTCGTGGTCTACCTGCGCCGCGACATGCCCCTCGAAGAAACGGTATTGGATCTGGCCCATGAGCTCGTCCACGCCGTCGAACCCCCGCTTTGGGACCCCTACGATCCGGACCTCACGCCGGCCCGCTACGTTCGCGTATCGATCGAAGGCAAGGGCGGCGAAGCGGACGCGGTCGTGCAAGAGTGCCGTGTGGCCAGCAACCTGATGCCCTTGGTGAACGCGACTGTGCGCGCGCGGCTGTCGGATCGCTGCAAGAGATACCAAACCCCGGCCACGCCCGTGGATCGCGGGCTCGTCGTGAAGGACTTCTATGCGGTGGGTGCGTGGAAATCGAAGCTCCTCGAGCGCCTGGGCGCCGAGAAGACCGCACTGCCGCTCATCACGGGGACTGAACCCCTGCTGTATTCGTCAACTGGCCGGACGCCGTATCCCGTGGCCCTGGTCGACGAGTTTGACCAGATGAACGAGGTCGCCTGCGCCAACTCACGCCGGCGCGAAGCCGCCGGCGCGCTTCGCAGCCTCGCGTCCGGCCCTCCCGACGAAACCAGCCGCTTTCTGCGGCGCCGCTGCCACGACCAGGGGGACTGACGTGGGGGGCAAGACCAAGAGGGACGTCGAGAAGATCCTGGTCTTGGTTCGCCACGCCCATCGCGACACCGAGGACGTCAACGCGGACAACGGTCTGAGCTCCAAGGGACGCGACCAAAGCCAGAAGCTGCTCGAAATTTTTAGGACTCGGTTCCAGAATGCTCGAAACGTCGCCCTTCTCTCGAGCCCCAAACGCCGCTGCAAGGAGACCCTCGAGCCCATGGCCAAGGGATCCGCGAGCAAGGTACATGTGGATCCCCGTCTGGACGAGGGCGCGTCCAAAGAAACCGGGCAGATGTTCGAGGCCAGGATCCAGGCTTTCATTGACTGGTGGATGTCCGAGGGTCCCGAGGTCGTCATTGCGTGCTCGCATGGCGACTGGATCCCCGTCGCGCTCCAGATCCTCACGGGCGCCCGCGCTGACGTGAAGAAGGGCGCATGGGTCGAGATCCAGGTCATCGAAGGCAAGAGCCGCCTCGCCACCCTGATTCAGAACAACAAATAGGCGTAGAAATCGAACGGGGGAGGGGGCTTGGGCTTTCGCCGGCTCCCTCCCCCGTCCATTTTTCACCCGGCGAAGATGAGAGCCCTAAGGCTCCATCACCTCCGCCATGGGATTACTACTTGGGTCACCTGCCATGGCATCACCCCCTTTCTGGCCCGAAACGGGCTAGAACC
>DATJFU010000011.1:0-3380 GCA_035495495.1 Bdellovibrionota bacterium | reverse complement strand
TCTCTCGAACGAGCGGCTTTGCGTTGAAGGCAATGCCGAGTCCCGCCTTCTCGAGCATGAGCAGGTCATTGGCGCCGTCGCCCACGGCGATCACCTGGTCGAGGAGGATCCGCTCCTGCTGCGCGATCACCTGCAGGAGGTCAGCCTTGCGCTGGGCATTGACGATGGGCGGGATCACGCGGCCCGTGGCGACGCCCCCCTGAAACTCGAGGGTATTGGCGTACGCAAAGTCCATCCCGAGGCGATCCCTGAACCGGTCCGCGATCAGCTGAAACCCGCCGCTGATGAGGGCCAGGCGGTAACCGAGCTTCTTGAGCACGCGGCACAGGTCTTCGGCGCCCTGGGTGAGCTCGAGGCGGTGGTACACGTCGTCCACGTCCTTGAGGGTCAGGCCCTTGAGCTTCTCGCAACGAAGCTGCAGGGCCTGGTCAAAGTCCAGTTTGCCCTTCATGGCCTCGTGGGTGATGCGCGCGACTTCTTCGTACACGCCGAGCTGGCGGGCGAACTCGTCGATCACCTCGTTCTGGATGAGGGTCGAATCCATGTCCATCACGACCAGGCGTTTGGAGCGCCTGAAAAGGCCGTCGGACTGCAGGGCGATGTCCACGCTGTTGCGGCGGGCGATCTGGAGCAGCTCCAGGCCCAGCTTGCGCTTGGAGACCTCGTCCTGGCTCCCCACGAGGAGCTCGACGCAGCTGAATTCGTCCTGGCTCAGGCGCTGGATGAAGTCGATGTTGCAATCGTGCTTGGTGAGGCAAGCCGTGACCTCGTGGAGCACCCTCGCAGTGAGGCTGTCGCCGATGAGGGTCAGGGCGTAGTGGAATTTTTCTTTGGCCTGCTGGTCGCCCAGCTTGCGCTTGTCGATGACCTGAAAGTCCAGCTTGAGGCCCAGCTCGGCGGCCTTGAAGAGCAGGTCCTTGACCGTGGATTTCTCGTCGGTCTGACCCGGATCGTAGAGAAGCGAGAGAGACAGCAGTCCGTGGATCACGGCCTGACCGAGATCGAGAACCGTCACCTGCGCCTGGGCCAAAATCGCGGTGAGCTCGGCGGTGATCCCGGGGGCGTCTGGGCCCGAGACGGTCACCAGCACCAGCCGACCCCTGGGGTTATCCGGTTGGGAAGTCACGTTCACCACAAGTACGATATCCCGAGCCGCCCCGCAACACTCGATGCCAGGCTCGTTAAGGTGAATTCCCCCCCCACCGACGCGGCCCAGCGGCCCTCCCGGCCCAGGAGCTTGGCCACGTTGCCCTCGGCCGTATAGGCCGTGGGGCCACGGTCCGCGAAATTGGTCAGCCTGAGCCTGAGCCCGAGCTCCCAAAGCGGTGTGGGGCGGTGCACGCCCTCGAGCTCGACCACCTCGGCGGGGAGCTGCGCCAACTCCGCCAAAAAACCGCGGAAATCCTTGGTCTTGGTCTCCTGCGCCGCGACCTCCCCCACGTAGGTCTGGAGGTTCTTTCCGTAACCCGAGCCCGAGAACGCGGCCCCCACGGTCCACTTGGGGATCACCCAGGCGATCGTCACCGAGGCCACCCGCTGATAAACCTTGCCGTCCAGGCCACTTAGGTCGTTCTGCTCCTGTTTGTCGGCCCCGATGCTCAGCGAGAAAAAGAACATGGGGATGGCGGGGTCGAAGTGGAACTTGTCCAACCTCCACTCGATCGAGGACCGCGAGAACCAGCCCCGAGGCCGGCGCTTGCCGCCGATCAAGGCCGCCTCGAGCTCGGCCTCGGTGATGGGTTCATCCGGCCCGCGGTGTGGAGGCTCGATTCCAAAGGTGTTGAACGCCGAGCGCACGGGCACGACGTAGCCGAAGATCAGATTGACGAGGCCGTCGGTATTGCCCTGCTGTGGAATGAATCCGACGGCCAGGTCGAACTCGAGATCCATGGTGGGCGTGGCTTCCCAGCCGATCGCGGCCGCGACGTTGTGGCTGTCCTGGAGGGCCGCCGCCAGGGTACCCCCGGTCACCGACGCCGCGGGCAGTGACCGGAGCCCCAGGGTGTAGCCGAGCTCCCACCGGAGGTTTCGCACGTGCTGCACGCCGTGGGACAGCTCCTTGGACTCCTCGTCGGCAAAGGACTGGGTCTCCTTGTCGAGGGGATCGTCGTAGTAAAAGTGATCGGAGAGCGACAGGCTCTCCTGGATCAAGCCGTCCGAGATGAGCGTAAATGCCGAGGCCCGATCCGAGGCGCGCGCGCCCGGGGCAGCGAGAATCAGGACGAGGACGAGCCCCGGCCTAGAGAAGCGTAAAGAGGAGCTTGATGTCCTCATCGTCAAAGGAGATCCCCGCGCCATAGGACCAGGCGGTTTGGCCGTTGACCTGCCGAAGGGTCTCGAGACCCCCCCTCAAGTAGATCGTGCTGACCGGCCGGATGGTGATCTCCGGGCGCACGTTGTACTCGTACTTGCCGGTGAGTCCGTTCGGGACCGCGTAGACGTCGGCGCTGATCTGCAGTTTGTCCTCGTAGCCGTTCTTCCAAAGACCCAGCTTCATCGAAAAGGTGCCGTCGCCGTTCAAGAGGCCGATGGACAGGTCCAGGCGGTTCCAAAACACCTTGCCCAGCATCCCCGTGAAGAGAACGCCGCCCGGCTCGGTCTGGATGGTCCTCACCGTCGTCTGGCTGCTAGCGACCACCGTCGTGGTATCGGTCGAAGTCACCTTGCCGCGCGGATCGAGAGCCACCCCGAGCAAGTAGTAGCGGTCACGCTGGGGCCAGATGCCGACTTTGAACCACGCGCGTCCGCCGTTGTTGAAAGCCAGGATCTCGGAGGCGCCGGCGTCGACGACAAAGCGCACGCCCCGCACCTTGGACAGCAGGCGGTTGAGGTTGATCAGCGCTTCTTCGACCTCGTCCGCGTACTTGCGGTCGTTGAGGAGCATCCCGATGGACCCCTCACCCTGGTTGACCCGGGTAAACATGTCGCGAAGCTGCTCGATCGAATCCTCGAGTTTGGCCACGGCCCGCTGGGCGGTGGAAGTCAGGCCCCCCTGGGGCGACAGGGTCTTGGACGCGTTGGAGAGCACCTGATTGAGCTGCTGGATCGTCTGGCGCAGCTCATCCGGGTTGATGGACTGCTTGAGGTTGGTGGTCAGCGAGCGCATCTCGGTGACGAGTTCGTCCACCTTGCCCACCATCTCTTGCATGTCCTCCTTGGACTCCCCCACGGGGATGTCCTTGTTCTTGGTGGTCTTCGCCGCCCAGGCGCCCGAGGCCGGCCAGAGGGCCAGGGCCACCGGCGGTGGAATGGGGATGATCCGGAGATGCCCGTTGCGCGCGTCCCGCACCGGCTTGGGACCGGTGTACTTCACGGGCTTGAGCTCGACGAACTTGTCGCCCAAGAATCCCTCGCCGCGGATGTAGGCGCGCGTCTCGGGC
>DATJFU010000010.1:0-5083 GCA_035495495.1 Bdellovibrionota bacterium | reverse complement strand
TGTCGGCCTTCGTCTTCGATTCCAACCGGGAGCCGTATTACGGACTGGGAGACTCGACCCCCTTTGTCCGCGCTCGAGCCGCCGGCCTTCAATACTTCCATTCCCTCCTGCAAGCGGGCTCAGGTCTCGAGCTTCGCCGAGGTCTCGGCCTCGATCCCCTTCGGGAGTGGATAGTCAGGGGAGGGGTCAACGCCTTGGGATTTTTCGAGTCACCCTCAAACGACGTGGCCGGAGGAGGCCTGTACTCCCAGGACTTCGGCGCTTCCCCCCGGAGTACCTACACTACGCGCCTCTATCTGGCTGTGCTTTGGGAGAGCCGGGACAACGAGTTCAGCCCGACGACCGGACTGTACGGTTCGGCCAGGGCGTCCGTTGGACCTGGATTTCTCTCGAGCGGAACGGACACCTGGGCCACCTGGGATTTGGACCTGCGCGGCTACCATCCGTTTCTCGATACGTCTGATGCGCTGGTGGGGGCGCTCCAGATTCGCGAGGCGAGCGCGACGTCGTCCACGCCGCTCGCCCTCAAACCGGGGTTGGGCGGATTATCGACCCAAAGGGGCCTCCCTCGGGACCGTATCATCACCCAGCACACCGCCACCGTGCGGGGGGAGCTTCGCGGATTTCCGGTCCATGCCCGGGTCTTCGATCTTCCACTCCGTCTGGGCGCAGGGATTTTCGGAGAATGGGGCATGGCGGGGGATACCTTCGGGCGTCTGTTCACGACCCGTGGTCACCCCACGTGGGGGCTGACCTTCTTCGGGAGTTACTTCACCGATGACTTTGTCGGCCGTGCCGACATCGGATTTTCGCCGGATGGCTTTTCGACCTATGTGGGCATAGGCCACGCGATCTGATCATTGTGCCACGTGTACGAGGCGGCCCTCCGAGGGCACGCCCTGGGCGCTGATCAGATACAACACGTAATTCCCCTCGGGTGCGACCATCGTGTCGGCGGGACCGTTGACCCAGATGTGCGACGGCGATGCCTGCTCAAAGGTGAGGGGCACGTAGCGCTGGTTCTGGTCAAACGAGTGCGTCTCCGAACCCAACGCCATGAGAGCCACGCCGCGGTCGGCGCGGGGAGCGGGGCCCGTGAATTCCAGGCCAAACCGGCCGCCGGCGTGGATCGTGAGTCCCTCCACCTGTGGCGCGAGCACGGGCCGCGGTCCGGCCGTGAGATAGGGTGGGTTGAACACGCGCAGATCCGGACGTTCGCAGCCCACCTGCGCGAGGGTCACCATTCCACCGCCCAGGAGAATACGGCCGTCTTTGAGGAGCAGAGAAAAGCTGTGGTAGCCGCGGTCTGCGGGATTCGGGTCGGGCCATCCGGCGAGGGTCTGCAGATCGTCGGTGTAGGGATCGTAGATCTGGGGGCGGTGCCGGTCGCCGATGGCCCCCGCCACGTCGTCGCCCGGCTCACCGTTCACGATCAGGACCCTGCCGTCGGGCAGGAGTGTCGCCGCCGGATTGTGCCGCGTGATCCCCATGTTCTTTGAGCGCCAGGTGCCGGTCTTGGGATTGAAGAGGTCGATGCGTTGGGCCTCGGCCTTGGCGCCGGGGCCGCCGCCGACGACCAGGATCTCTCCTGTCCCGACGAGCGCGGCGCTCGAGTCCCAGGCGGCCGCGCCGCCCGGGCGAACAAACGAATGGTGCCCATCGTCCTTGGGAACAAAGATGCGAGCTGCCGGATCTGTGTGCGGATTGAGGCTGACCTCGGACATGCGGCCCGGCCAGCCCATGAGGACCACTTCACGCGGAACCCCGCCGCCCAAAGCCGCCGGCACCGGCTGATAGAGAAGGATCGAGTGGGTGTAGTCCTTGATGCCCGGGTCGTAGACGTTGCCTGGCGCGTGATCGTGGCTGACCCAGGTCGTCCACGGAGACTCGCCCAGCACCAAGGAGTCGGGATCAAAAATCTCGACGTCCCGGTTCATGCACGTGGCGTCCGTGCAGTTCTTGTCAAAGCCACCGGTCACCAGGATCTTGCCGCCGGGGAGGCGGGTCTCGGTGGGGTACCACATCATTCCATCCTCGTACCAATCCATGCCCGGGCCCTTGTGGGGCGAGCCTTGGGGCGCGAAGTCCACGCGCTCAAAGCGGCCGCTGCGGGGATCGTAGAGACGCGAGTAGCTCAGGCCGTACTCGAGCTCGCCGGGCTTGTCGCCCAGGTGCTCGTAGCGGGCGCCGCCGACAAAAAGCACGCGGCCGTCCCTGAGGGTCACGTTGCCCGCGCAGTACAGCACGTCGGTGGTGCCGGCGCGTGCCTGCTCGTTGATGGGGTCAAGATAGAGCGTGCGCGCGTCGCCGCCCGTGACGACCTTTGGGTCGATCAAAAAGCTTTCGCCGTTCTGCCGGGTGCGGTGGATGCGGCAGTCATGAAAATCAAAGCGGCCCCAGCCGGTGATGAGCGCCTTGCCGTCACCGAGGAGCGTGGCGTGGATCGGCGTGACCCACCAGCCGCCCTCCGGCATGGGGTGTTCGGGCGTGCCCTGAAAGTGCGCCGTGCGGTCACGGAGCTGCACCACCGGGCCCCAGCTTTCGGCTGCCTGGAGAGATGAGGTGATGCCCAAGGCGGACATGGCAAGCATTGAGAATGATAATGATTTCCACATATGACGCAGCCCTCTTGGTATGGCGCGATATGTAGTTCAGGCGCAGTCCGAAAGCTACGGAATTCCGTACTCCTTGCGCTTGCGCCAGAGGGTGACGGTGGTAATGCCCAGGATTTCCGCGGCCTTCTCGAGGTTCTCCGCCCGCGAAAGCACGCGCTGGATGTGGCGCTTTTCGATCTCCTCCAGCGAAAGGGATTCCAGGACCCCATCGGTTTCGGCCGCCGGTTTGAGCAGGGCGTCCGGAAGATCGGCGGCCTGGGGCGCTCGTCCTTGGCAGAGCATGAGAACCCGCTCCAGCACGTTTCGGAGCTCACGGATGTTTCCGGGCCAGTGGTACCGGAGCAGGGGCTCCATCAGGCCGGGTGGAAGAGTCCGCGTCTTTCCACCCGAGATTTCGCCGAGGATGCGCTCGATGAGGACCGGAACGTCCTCGCGGCGATGCCTCAACGGCACCAAGATGCACTCGAGCACGTTCAACCGGTAGTAGAGGTCCTCCCTGAACTTTCCCGCCGCCACCGCTTGAGGAAGATCGCGGTTGGTGGCCGCGATGATCCGGGCGTCGACCGAGACCTCGCGATTGCCCCCCACCCGCTCAAAGACCCGCTCCTGCAGAAATCGCAGAAGCTTGGTCTGCCCGTTGGGGGTCAGATCCCCCACCTCGTCCAAGAAGAGCGTGCCCCCGTCGGCGAGCTCCAGCTTGCCCGCCTTGTCGGCAACGGCCCCCGTGAAGGAGCCCTTGATGTGGCCAAAGAGCTCGGACTCGAGGAGGGATTCGGTCAGGGTCGTGCAGTAGACGGTGACAAAGGGATTCTTCGCCCGGGGGGAGAGCTCATGAATCAGTTTGGCGAGTTCGCTCTTGCCGGTGCCGCTCTCGCCGGTCAAGAGCACGGTGCCGTCGGTGGGCGCCACCTTGCGGACGAACTCTTCGAGCCTCTGGCTCGCGATCGAGGTGAATCCCGAAAAGTAATCCCGGCGCGCCCGGCCTCGCTTGAGTTCCTGGTTCTCGCGCCGGAGCGTGACGACCTCGCGCACCTTGGAGAGGAGATGCGAGAGTTGTGCGGTCGTGAAGGGCTTGGGGAGATAGTCAAAGGCGCCTTCCCTCACGACTTCGACGGCGTTTTCGTACGAAGCATAGGCGGTCATCATGACGATGAGCGCGTCCGGCCGGAGGGCCCTGGCCTGCTGGATCAGCTGAAGACCGCTCTGCTTTTCCATCTTGAAATCCGTGAGGACCAGGTCAAAGGGGCGGGCCTGGAAGATGGCCATGGCCGCCTGGACCGAGTCGGCCTGTTCGACCGCGCATTGCAGATCCTTGAGGCTCAAGGCCAAGGTGCGCCGGATATTGGCGTCGTCATCCACCAGCAGGACCTGAAGGGGAAGCCTGAACGTCACGACGGCTGACCTCCGTAGACGATCTCGTAGGGGATCGAGATGCGGAAAGTGGAGCCGTGCGGCCGCCGCGCAAAATAGTCGATGCGCCCCCCGTGGGCCTCGACCACCTCCTTGGCGATCGTGAGACCCAGGCCCAAGAAGCCCGTCGAGGCGCCCGGTCCCGAGGTGGGGCCCTGGTAGTAGGGTTCGAACATGTGGCTTTGCACGGACTCCGGAATGCCGGGCCCGTCGTCGCGGATCTCGATTTCAGCTTGGTCGCTTCGGTCGGTCATGTAGACCGTGACCGTGGTCCCCGGCTCGGAGACGCGGATGGCGTTGGCCAGGAGGTTGGAAATCGCCCAGGGCAGCTTGATCGCGTCCGCCCTGGCCCAAATGGTCTCCGAGCCCTCTTTGATGAACTCGAGGTTGACCTTGCGGTCGCGGGCCAGGACCCGAAACGGCTTGATCCACTCCTGAATGAGCTGGCTGATCGGCAGCCGGTCCAGCTTGAGACGGAGCGAATGCAAGTCCACTGTGCTGACCTGCATGAAGTCGTTGGCCACCGCGCGGATCCGGGTCACGTCTTCGTTGACGGTATCCACGAGCATGCGGGTCTCGTCGTCCATTCTTTCGGCCCGCCCCTTGAGGAGCTCGGCGGCGGTGCCCAGGGATTGAAGCGGGGTCTTGAGCTCGTGCGAAAGGACGCCGATGAATTCGTTCTTGAGCCGATCCCGGTGTCTGAGCTCCGTGATGTCGTGGAGAAGGTAAACCTGCCCCACCTCGGTCCCGTTGGGTGTCTTGATCTGCCGGCGCCGCGCGGCGTAGACCCGCTTCGTGCCTTTGACGACCATCTCCATGGCGTTGTCCGCCGGCAGCTCGTCACTGAGCCGGGATCTCAGCTTGAGGTAGTTCTCCTGGGTCGTGGGTAAGTCTCCCCACGTCTGGCCCACCACCTCGTCGGCGGCAAGAGCCAGCACCTGGAGCATGCCCTCGCTCACCTGGATGATGGTGTCCTCGTTGTCCAAGACCAGGACGGCGTCCTCGACCGAGGTGAGCACGGTCTCGAGACGCTCCCTTTCGGCCTCGAGTTTCTCGAT
>DATJFU010000009.1:0-4947 GCA_035495495.1 Bdellovibrionota bacterium | reverse complement strand
CCCGTCTCCAAGGCCTCGCGCATGCCCTTTTCGGCCGAACCGACGAATTCCTTGGGAATCATCTCGGCCGGGGCGGCATTGATGAACTGGAACCCCTTGCCCCGCTCCAGAGGCCTGACCTGGACGATGCAGTGGCCGTACTGGCCCTTGCCGGCGGCGTGCCGCTCGAATTTGCCTTCGCCCCTGCCCGACTGGGTGATCGTCTCGCGGTAGGCCACCTGGGGCTTACCGACGTTGGCGTCGACCTTAAACTCGCGCTTGAGCCGGTCCACGATGATCTCGAGGTGCAGCTCGCCCATGCCGGAGATGAGGGTCTGATTGGTTTCGGTGTCCGTCTTGACCCGAAACGAAGGATCCTCGACGGCGAGCTTTTGGAGGGCTCCCGAGACCTTCTCCTCGTCGGCCTTGGTCTTGGGCTCGATGACGATGGAGATGACCGGCTCCGGGAAGTCGATCTTCTCGAGAAGCACCGGGTGCTTCATGTCGCAGAACGTGTCGCCAGTCGTGACCAGCTTGAGGCCGACGGTGGCGCAGATGTCCCCCGCGGTCACCTCGTCCATGTCCTCGCGCTTGTTGGCGTGCATGCGAAGCAGGCGGCCCAGGCGCTCGCGCTTGCCCTTGCCGGCGTTCAGGATGGTCTCGCCGCCCTTGATGCGGCCCGAATAGACCCTGAAGTACGTCAGCTGGCCCATGAACGGGTCCGACATGATCTTGAAGGCCAGGGCCGCGAACGGCTCGTCGGGCGAAGCCTTGCAGACGATCTTCTTGCCCTCTTTCTCGGGATCCATGCCCTCCATGGGTGGAATGTCGAGGGGCGAAGGAAGATAGTCGACCACGGCGTCGAGTAAGGGCTGAACGCCCTTGTTCTTGAAGCTCGAACCGCAAAGCACCGGAAACAACTTCATCCCGATGCAGCCCTGGCGAAGCCCTTTGACGACATCGTCCGCCTTGAGGTCGCCCTCGGACAGGTATTTCTCCATGAGCTCGTCGCTCACCTCGGCCACGGCCTCGACCATGAAAGTGCGGGCGGCGGCGGCCTCTTCGGCGAGCTCGGCGGGGATGTCCACGGTCTCGAACTTGGCGCCGGATTCTTCGCCCAGCCACTTGAGAGCGCAGTTCCGAACCAGGTCGATGACGCCCACGAAAGTGTCTTCAGAACCCCACGGAAGCTGGATCGGCACGGGGTTGGCCCTGAGCCGCTCGCGAATCTGGCCGACCACATCGGCGAAGTTCGCGCCCACCCGGTCCATCTTGTTCACGTAGGCCAGGCGAGGAACATGGTACTTGGTGGCCTGCCGCCACACCGTCTCGGACTGCGGTTCGACCCCGCCCACGGCGCAGAACACGGCGATGGCGCCGTCCAGCACGCGCAGTGACCGCTCGACTTCGATCGTGAAGTCCACGTGCCCCGGGGTGTCGATGATGTTGATCTGCTTGTCTTTCCAGTAGCAGGTCGTCGCGGCCGAGGTGATCGTGATCCCGCGCTCCTGCTCCTGGGGCATCCAGTCCATGACCGTGTTGCCTTCGTGCACCTCGCCCATCTTGTGGGTCTTGCCGGTGTAGAAAAGGATTCGCTCGGTGGTCGTGGTCTTGCCGGCGTCGATGTGCGCCATGATGCCGATGTTGCGGATCTGGTCTAGCGGCCGGGGTGGCATGGCTCGAACCTTACTGCGGGTGGCCTAAAAATGAAACGGCCCGCATCCCAGTGGAATGCGGGCCGTTCCGGTACTTTTCTAAAATCTCACCAGCGGAAGTGGGCAAACGCCTTGTTGGCGTCCGCCATGCGGTGCACGTCTTCGCGCTTCTTCATGGCGCCGCCGCGGCCGTTGAAGGCCTCGGTCAGCTCGGCCGCGAGCTTCTCGGTCATGTTGTGCTCGGGGCGGGCGCGGGACGAGTCGATGATCCACCGCACGGCCAGGGACTGGCGACGAGCGGGTTTCACTTCGACCGGCACCTGGTACGTGGCGCCGCCGACCCGGCGGGATTTCACTTCGAGGACGGGTTTCACGTTCTCGAGGGCTTTTTTGAACGCCTTGAGCGACTGCTCGCTCGTGGCGGCCTCAAGCTTTTCCATCGCGCGATAGAAAATGCCTTCGGCGATGGACTTCTTTCCATCCCGCATGAGGGTGGTGATGAACCGGGTCACGACGGCGTCGTTGAACTTCGGATCCGGATCTACCGTGCGCTTATCGACCCTACGTTTTCTGCCCATAAATCTTTTGTGTCCTTATTTCTTCTCAGCCGGAGCGCCCGCAGCGGCGGCGCCGCCGCTCTTCTTGGCGCCGTACTTGGAGCGGCTCTGTTTGCGGTTGGCGACGCCTTGGGCGTCGAGGGTGCCGCGGACCGTGTGGTAGCGAACGCCCGGCAGGTCTTTTACCCGGCCACCGCGGATGAGCACGATGGAGTGTTCCTGCAAGTTGTGGCCGACGCCCGGAATGTAAGAGATCACTTCAAAACCGTTGGTCAGGCGCACCTTGCACACTTTGCGGAGAGCCGAGTTCGGCTTCTTGGGAGTGGTCGTATAAACGCGGGTGCAGACGCCACGGCGCTGGGGGCAGGACGCGAGGGCGGGAGACTTCGTCTTCCACACCTGTTTGCTGCGGCCCTGCCGGATGAGCTGGTTCAAAGTCGGCATTTAAGAGAATCCTCGATTCGTTACCTAGGTTCCGTTGGAGGGCCGCAAAATAGTCGACGGCTACCCCCGGGTCAAGCGTGGATTCACGGGGTTGCGGCACAGGCGTGTGACGCCATGCATCAACTAAATCAGTTGTTGTTCGTCGGGTTCTTCCATGGTCGATTGACGGGAGGAGCAAACACCCTATGAAAAAGACCAGCCTTTGGATTCTCAGTGTCGCCCTACTGGCCTCCAGCCAGGTTCAGGCAAAGACGGCGCATCCCGCTTCGACCCCCTCTCCCGCGGCCCATCCGGCCCGGACGGGTCCCGTGGGTGCCTACGCCGGCGGCATGCTGGGCCTCGCGGTTCCGACGTCGGCAGGGGCGAGCGCCCAATTCGCCTTCGGCCTGGAGGGGGGCTACCACCTTCCGGACGACTTCATCATGCCCGGGCTGGCGACGGGGATCTACTTTTCGAGCTTTTCGCAGTCCTTCACCAATCCCCTGACCCTGAAAGCCTCGAGCACCAGCCTGTCCGAGCTCATGCTCTTCGGGGATTACTACTTTCCGTCCGTCGAAGGGCTCCACGCCGGCTTCATGGTGGGCATGGGCCTCTCGAGCGGCTCGTCGAACTTTGGCTTTGGATTCCGGGGCGGATACGACTTTACGGTGGCCGACGACATCACGGTCGGACCGTATGCCGACCTGATCCTCTCGACGGCGTCGGGCGCGAGCGCCCTGCTCGACGTGCTCGGGTCGGTCAAATACCACTTTTAGTCAGTGAACAGTGAGCTGTGAACGGTGAGCCGTAGCGGTGAACCGTTGACAGTGACTGTGATCAGGATCAGTGGCTGTGGCAGAGCCTGGGCCACGGACCGTGACCGCACCCGTGCCAGGACCGGCACCCGTTTCCGGATCCCTGTCACGGTTGCCCGTTGCCGGTACCCGCCTGCCCGTCTGCCCGATTGCCTGAGATCCCCTCAGTGCGGGACGACCGCCCCGCCCTTGCCGGCGGGTTTCTTGCGGATCCGGTCGGCGGCCAGCTTGCCGATCTCGACTTTGTCTTCCTTATCCGAGGACAGGAACTTGGCCGGGTTCTTGAGCACCAGCGCCCTGCGGAGCACCTCGTCGGCGTGTTCCACGGGGATGATGTCCAGACCCGATTTCACTTCCTCGGGGATCTTCTTGAGATCGGCCACGTTCTCTTTCGGGATCAGCACCGTGGTCATCTCAGCGACCTTGGCCGCCAGGAGCTTCTCCTTGAGGCCACCGATGGGCAGCACGCGCCCACGCAGCGTGATCTCGCCGGTCATGGCCACGTCCTTGCGGACGGGGATGCCAGTGAGGGCGCTCGTGATGGCCGTGGCCATGGTGACGCCCGCGGAGGGGCCATCCTTCGGCACGGCGCCTTCTGGCACGTGCAGGTGGATGTCGATCTTCTGGTGGAAGTCCTCTTCGAGGCCCATCAGGTGGGCGCGCGACCGGACGTAGGTGAAGGCCGCCTGGGCCGACTCCTGCATCACGTCGCCGAGCTTACCCGTGATCTTGACGTTGCCCTTGCCAGGAACGACGCTCACCTCGATCTGCAGCAGGTCGCCGCCGGCCTCGGTGTAGGCGAGGCCGTTCGTGACGCCGATCTCGTGGTGCTCGCCCTTCTTCTCGTAGCGAAACCGGGGCGGTCCCAGCATCTCCTCAAGGTCCGCGGCGCGAACCTTGATCGGACGCTTCTTGCCCTTGGTCTTCTCGACGATGGCCCGGGCGGCCTTGCGACAGATGGTGGCCACCACACGCTCGAGGTTACGAACACCGGCCTCCCGCGTGTACTCGTGGATCAGCTTGCGGATGGCGTCCTCGCCGATCTCGAGGTCACCCTTCTTGAGGCCGTGGGCTTCCATCTGCTTGGCCACCAGGTACTTGCGGACGATGTTGAACTTTTCGTCCTCCATGTACGCGGAGATCTCGATGACCTCCATGCGGTCAAGCAGGGGCTTGGGGATGTTGTGGAGCGAGTTGGCCGTGAGGACAAACATCACCTTGGAAAGGTCGTAGTCGACTTCCAGGTAGTGGTCGCCAAAGGCCACGTTCTGCTCGGGGTCCAGCACCTCGAGCAAGGCCGAGGAGGGGTCTCCGCGGAAATCCATGCTCATCTTATCGACCTCGTCCAACAGAAAGACGGGGTTCGAAGAGCCGGCCTTCTTCAGGGACTGGATGATCTTGCCAGGCATCGCGCCGACGTACGTGCGCCGGTGGCCCCGGATCTCGGCCTCGTCCCGCACGCCGCCCAAGGACGCGCGCACGAACTTTTTGTTCAGTGAGCGGGCGATGGACTTGGCA
>DATJFU010000008.1:0-19083 GCA_035495495.1 Bdellovibrionota bacterium | reverse complement strand
CGCTTCTCGGTGCCGTAGCCCATGGCGGCGGACTTCAGAAAGTTCACCAGCTTCATGAGCGGCACGTCGAGGCCAAACACCGCGTCTCGGCCCGAGTCGATCGGGTCATCAAAGAATTTGTAGTGGGTGACCGTCTTCTTGTAGTCGACGTACGTCTCGGTGCCCCACGACTGGATGAGGTCGTACATGCGTTGAAAGGCGTTGCGGCATACGGCCGGATTCGCCTTCACGATGTCGAGGTATTCCCAGAACGAGCCTTCCCAGTGGAGGTGCCTGAATTCCTTCAGCACCTTCTCGTCGCTCAGGAGCTTGGCCCAGTCCTTCTTGCTTTCGCTCTTAGCCAGATCCGAGGGTGTCATCATCCCGAGATTTCCTTCCGTCCTTAGAGGCTTCCCTAGCCCTGGGCCCATCATCGCCCGGAGCTGATCTCAATGTCACCAAGATTTCGTTGTTTTTACAACAGGTTGTCGGCGCCGCGAGGGCCAGACCCATCCGTTAGCCGCCCCGAATTCCGTGGGGGCCGCCCACCTACCGCCCTCATTAATTAGTGTAGCTCCCGCAAGGCAGGCCTGGCAAGGGCCGCGAGGGCCACTTATATTTAAGACTATGCAGTTCAACGTCGGGTTTAAGACCGACATCGGCCGCAAGCGGCAACAGAACCAGGACAACGGGGGCGCGTTTCCCGAGCTGGGGCTCTTTGTCGTGGCCGACGGGATGGGCGGCCACAAAGGCGGCGAGACCGCGAGCGCCATGGTGGTCGAGATCCTTCCGCAGGTCGTCCGCGAGGGAATGAAGGGCAAGTCCGCCGATCCCCGCCGTGTCCTCGCGGATGCCATTCGCAAGGCAAATCGAGCCATTTTCGAGGCTTCAAAACGCCAGACCGACCTCCAGGGCATGGGCACTACCACCACGGCGATCCTCGCCCACGGGGGCCGGGTGATCCTGGGACACGTGGGCGACAGCCGCTGCTACTACTTTCGTCCCGAGTGCATCTGGCAGGTGACCCGGGACCACTCGCTCGTCCAAGAAAAGCTCCGGGCCGGACTGATCACCCGCGAGCAGCTCAAGACCGACCGCATGAAGAACGTCATCACCCGATCGGTCGGATTCGAGGAGCAGGTCGACGTCGAGACCTACGACATGAAGGTCCAGCCGGGCGATGTTTTTATGCTCTGTTCCGACGGCCTGTCGGGCTTGGTCGATGATCCGGACGTGCTCGAGATCGTCCAAAAGCAGTTCTTCAAGGGCGGCGACCCCCAACGCGCGGTCGACCAGCTCATCGAGGCGGCCAACGCCCGGGGCGGCGACGACAACATCACCTCGATTCTCGTGCAGGTAGCCGAACTCTGATGGCCAATCGTTACTTCACCCTCATGATCATCCCGGAGAAGACGTCAAAAGTCCGACGGCTTCTCATCCCCTCCTGGCTCGTCCGCGGCGCCCTCGTGCTCACGGGTTTCGCGGCGGTGCTCGGGTTCATCATGATGCTCGACTACGGCTACGTGATGAATCAGATCGGCGAGAACCGCGAGCTCAAGCTCGAGAACCGCCGGCTGCGCCAGCAGGTGCAGGTGTTCAACAACAAGATGCGAAACGTCGAAGACACGATGGACCGCATCCGCACTTTCTCGACCCGTCTTAAGATCATCACCAACATCCAGGACCGCGACGACCTCGTGAAACGCCTGAACGATCCCCTGCCCGACGCGGATCGCGCTCCGGATCCCCTGATGGCCGTGCCGGCAAACCCCGCGGGCGAATCCGACGGGATCGGGACCCCGCCGGCGCCGGGCGCGCCCGTTCCGGACACCGAAGAACCGGCCCGCCGGGGCAGAGGCAAACGCAAATCGGCTCCGCCTCCGGAGACAAGCGGGGGCGACGCCTTCTGGAATTACATCGGGATCCCGGCCGCTGAAGCTTCCACCCGGCCGGAGCCCCCGGTGGACTACGACGAGCGCGACCCCGAAATCGTGCAGCTCACCGCCGACCGCGAGCTCTTAGATGACCGATTTGAGCGGCTGGACCACGAGTCCCTGCTTCTCGAGCAGAACCTAGAGGACCTCTACGAGCTCCTCGCCGACCAGCGCGCATTTCTGGCGGCGCTCCCGACCCGCCGGCCGGCCGAGGGCATCTGGACCTCTTATTTCGGCGTGCGTAAGGACCCCACCTTCGGGGCACGGGTCAAAATGCACGAGGGAATGGACATCGCCAACCGCATCGGAACCCCCATCTTTGCGACGGCTTACGGGGTGGTCCGATTTGCGGGCGTCAAAGCTGGATACGGACAGACGGTTATTGTCTCCCACGGCTATGGGCTCGAGACCTGGTACGGCCACGCGTCACGCCTCTATGTGAAGAAGGGCGATCGGGTTTTCAGGGGCGACAAGCTGGCCGCGGTCGGCAGCTCGGGCCGTTCGACCGGTCCCCACGTCCACTATGAGGTTCGCGTGTACGGCATCGCGGTGGATCCGACGTCGTATATCCTTGAAAACTAATCCCCTTTTGGATTGAATAGGGGCCCATGTCCACCCTCCAGAACATCGTCCGCAAGGTCGTCGGGACGCAGAACGAGCGTTTCCTCAAAAGCGTTTACCCGTTGGTGGCTCGCGTCAACGATTTGGAACCCTCGATCCAGCCCCTGACCAACGACCAGCTCCGCGCCAAGACCGCCGAGTTCCGTGAGCGCGTCGGCCGTGGCGAGACCCTGGACCAGCTCCTGCCCGAGGCATTTGCCGTGGTGCGGGAGGCCGCCAAGCGGACCATCGGACAACGGCACTACGACGTTCAGCTCATCGGTGGAATGACGCTTCACAAGGGCCGCATCGCCGAGATGCGCACCGGTGAAGGTAAGACCCTCGTCGCCACCCTCCCCGCTTACCTCAACGGTTTGAGCGGCAAGGGTGTGCACGTCATCACCGTCAACGACTACCTCGCACGCCGTGACTCCGAATGGATGGGCCAGATCCACCGCTTCTTGGGCCTCGAAGTCGGCCTCATCGTGCACGGGCTCACCGACGCTCAACGCAAGAAGAGCTACGCCGCGGACATCACGTACGGCACCAACAACGAGTTCGGCTTTGATTACCTCCGCGACAACATGAAGTTTAGGCTCGAGGACTACGTCCAGCGCGAGCTCAACTTCTGCATCGTCGACGAGGTCGACTCGATTCTGATCGACGAAGCCCGTACGCCGCTCATCATCTCGGGTCCGAGCGATGAGTCGACTGACCTCTATTACAAGATCGATGGCGTGATTCGCCGGGACGGCGGGCTGGTCAAGGACAAGGACTACACCGTCGACGAAAAATCCAAGACCGCGTCCCTGTCCGAAGCGGGCGTGGACAAGATCGAATCGCGCCTGGGCGTCACCAACATCTACGACCCGTCCAACATCGAAGTCCTGCACCACGTGAACCAGGCGCTCCGCGCACACGTCCTTTATAAGCGGGATGTGGAATACGTGGTCCGCGACGGTGAAGTGCTCATCGTCGACGAGTTCACGGGCCGCCTGATGCCGGGCCGCCGTTGGTCGGACGGCCTCCACCAGGCCATCGAAGCCAAAGAAGGCGTCGACATCGAGAGCGAGAACCAGACCCTCGCCACGATCACGTTCCAGAACTATTTCCGGATGTACAACAAGCTCTCGGGCATGACCGGTACAGCCGACACCGAGGCCACCGAGTTTGACCAGATCTACAAGCTCCAGGTCACGGTGATCCCCACTCACCGAGCCATCTCGCGTAAAGACAACGCCGACGTCATCTACAAATCGGCGGAGATCAAGTACCAGGCGATTTGTCAGGAGATCAAAGAGCTCCACCAAAAGGGCCAACCCGTGCTGGTCGGTACGGTCAGCGTCGAAAAATCCGAGGTTCTCGCCAATCTTCTCAAGCGAGAAGGCGTGCCCCACAGCGTGCTGAACGCCAAACAGCACGAGCGCGAATCTCAAGTCGTGGCGCAAGCCGGCCGCAAGGGCCAGGTGACGATCGCCACCAACATGGCCGGCCGCGGTACCGACATCGTTCTCGGCGGCAACCACGAAGAGCTCGCCAAAGACGAAGTGGGCCACCCGCCTCTCGAAGGCACGGACGAAGAACTTAAGGCGTACCAGGATCGCTACCAAGACGCGGTCAAGCGCTGGGATGAGCGCTGCCAGAGCGAGCGCAAAGAGGTCAAAGAACTCGGCGGCCTCTACATCCTGGGTACCGAGCGCCACGAATCCCGCCGCATCGACAACCAGCTCCGCGGCCGCTCCGGCCGTCAGGGCGACCCGGGTGGAAGCCGTTTCTACCTCTCGCTCGATGACGACCTCATGCGCATCTTTGGCTCCGTGAACATCAAGCGGTTCATGGAAGACGATCTGCCGATCGAACACCGGTGGATCAACAAGGCCATCGAGAACGCGCAGAAGAAGGTCGAGGGCCACAACTACGACATTCGTAAGCACCTGCTCGAATACGACGACGTGATGAACGAGCAGCGCAAAATCGTCTACGGCTGGCGCAAAGAAGTGCTCGCGCGGCCCAACCTCCGCGAAATGGTGTTTTCGCTGGTGGACGAACTGGCTGAGGACATCGCCGCCGACTTCTTTCCGAACGGCCGCCTGCCCCGCGTGAACGGCTCACCGCACCTGGATCTCAAGGAGCTCAACGACGCCGTCCGCGTGATGTTTCAGATCCCCGCCCACATCACCGAAAACGACATCGACCCCTTCAACGACAAGGGCCTCCGCAAGCTGCTCGTAAGCCTGGCCGAACAGACCTACGGTGCCAAGGAGCGCGAGCTCGGCGAGGGCAACATGCGCCAGGTCGAGAAGATGGTGCTTCTGTCCACCATCGACCAGCTCTGGAAGGATCACCTCCTCGCCATGGACCACCTCCGCGAGGGCATCGGTCTCCAGGGCTACGGCCAGAAGGACCCGCTCATCGAGTACAAGAAGCAGGGCTTTGCCTTCTTCGCCATGATGATGAAGCAGATCACCGGCGATTGCGTGCGCAAGTGCTTTGCCGTGCAGATCTCGCAAGAGGGCGAAGAAAGCGAAGAAAACGCGGACCTGACGCGGATCATGCGCCGGCGCGCCGCTCCCCAGCGCATGACGACCAACCTGACCGCCGATGGTCAGCTGGCGGGTGGGAGCCCGGCGGCGTATCTTCCCGGCGCTCAAGGCGGGCCCGGCTCCGCGGGTATGGGCGGTGGGCCCATGGGCGGCGCCGTGCCGGGACACAACCCCCTTGCCGTGCACGGCGGTGGAATGCCGGCGCGCAACGGCGGCATGGGCGGTGGCCCCTTGGCTCGCCCGATGCAGATGGGCGCTCGCCCCGCCGGCGGCGGGCCGGTGGCCGCGCCGATCGCAAAACCCGTCGCGAGTAACGAGCCCAAGGTCGGCCGCAATGATCCTTGCTGGTGCGGCAGCGGTAAGAAGTTCAAGAAATGCCATGGCGCCTGAGGCGCGGCCCCAGCCTCACCGGCGGACAAAGGCACGGCGCGGGAGCTGGATCGTGCGTCTGACTAGAGCACTCGCGCGACCCTTTACCCTTTCGCACGACGAGACCACTCCCCGCAGGCTCGCCCTCATCGCGGCCGTCTACCTCATCGCGGTTGCTCTCGTCGGGCTGGTCTTCGCTTTTGTTTCGATCCGCTATATCGGCGTCAAGTAACGACGGTCAGATCGCCGCTTCGCCGGAGCTGTCACGGCCGGGCTGCTTCAAGAGCGGCACGCCAAAGCTCGAGCGCGAACCTTCGACCCCATCCGCGTCGGAGCGTTGAGTTCCACCCGGCTTGCGATTCAGGAGAGCAAAGGCTTCATTCGCTTCGCACTTGATCGCCTGGTAGGCGGCGACTCCGTTTGAGAGGATGTCGTTCTCGATGCCGGTGATGGCCTGGTCCAGGGTGTCGTCAAAGTCTTTGGAGTCCACCTTCAGGGCGCCGACGTCGCCGTAGTACCACGTGCCGTTGGGCTGGGGGACCGCGTTGACCTGCCAGTAGTAGTAGCCGGAGCCGCAAACCTTACCGAGGTTGAGGCCAAAAGTGTGGATCGCGTCCCGGAGGGCGACCGCCTGGTCATAACCTTGACCGTGGACCTCGACGTCCTTTTGGGTCAGGCAGTCCGTGTGCTCGAGCTTCTTGCTACCGTCCGGCCCCGTGACCCAGCGGTCGCCGGGCACGCACTCCTTGCCCTTGCTCACCAGGTTCTCTTTGATCATGCGGTCGACGTAGGCGTACGAAACGCCGGCGGCCCTGGGATAATCGCCGAAACTGACCTCTTCGTTGTGCGCGTCGAAGAAGAATTGGTCGGGGTTGCGGAGTTGTCCGTGGTCGAGCTCGTAGAGGTGAAACATGCTGCCGTCGAGGTTGTCCAGGTCGTCGAGCTTGTCCTGATCCGGAAACTCCCGGTGACGCCAGTCCTCCATGATGTCGCTCAGGCTCTTGCTCAGGTCGGCGCAAAGGGACTTACGGGTTTCATCGGTGAGATGGCCCAGGGCCTTCTCGGACTGCAGGCCCTTCAAGCTCGAGAGGGTGACGTTAAGGCCCTCACGGATGTGGTGACTGCGCGAGCAGGAAGTCTCTTCCATCTGCGGGCCGCACTGGGCGCCCATGAAGATGATGGGTAAGAGCCCGAAACCAATGAATTTTCCGACTTTCATATCCACTCCCAGCGCAACCAGCGCCTTTTCAGAAAGATTGCCAGGGATTGCCCTTGGGCCGGGCTGATGGTTCTTGGCTAGATCGCGCGGTCGACGCCCTCGTCGCCGTGGCCCGGTAGCACCGGCAAGATCTCGGGGGAGGCCGATTGATCGAGGATGGAAACGGCCTCTTTGGGCGCCGGATCCTTGGGACCGCCGCCCCACATCTCGTTGAGCATGATCTGGGCGATGGAGCCGGGCGGGTACGGATAGGGATTGGCCAGGTCAAAGGCCGCGTCCACGTGCAGAACCCATTCATCTTCGTCAAACCAGTGTTTGACGATTTTACCGGTGGTCGTGTTGCCTCCCACCCGAACCTGGAGTTCTGATACGGAGAAGTCATGCAGTCCGGCGGCACAGGTGTCCACCGATGCCTGCGGGGGCAGCACCGACATGCACCCCCAACCCTTTTCGTTGGTCACGACGTCGCCGTACATGCTTCGCTCGGGGCCGTCGCCGTAGATCTTGGTGAGGATCTCAAAATGCACGGTTTGATTGGCGAGAGGCGCTCCGCCAAGGGTCACGTTGCCGCAGAAGCGAATGGAGTCCAAACCGTTGCTGCACTGGCAACCGGCGATCAAGAAGACCAGGGGCAGGATCAGCATTCCAAAGAAATTGCCGTTCTTCATATGGGCTCCTCGGTCAGATGGCCCGGTCCACGCCTTTGTCGCGACTGCCCGGCAAAACGGGGAGGCTCGCGGGCGTGGCGATCTCGTCCAGGCTGGAAACGGCTTCTTTCAGATCCTGACTGCGGCTCCGTCCTCCGATGGTCTCCTTGAGGAGAATGCTGACGATGGACCCGGGGGCCTCTGGATTCGGATGGTCGAGGTCGAAGCTCGCCTGCACCTCGAGGATCTCGTCGCCATCGCCCCCGATCGAGTGCGAATCGATCTTGCCCGTGGTCGACTGATCTCCCACCTTGGCCTCGAGCTTGGTGACCTTGAACCACGTGGGCGAGATCTCGCAATTTAGATCCCCATCGTAGGGAATCCCCTGCTCGACACAGGCCACTCCGTTCTGATCCGTCACCCCCTGGGTGACATAGTCTGGGTAGACCTTTCCGGTCTTCCAGGTCGTGGCGATGGTAAACTGCACCACCTGATTGACCACGGGCTGTCCACTCCGAGTCACCGTGCCACACATATGGATTCTATCGAGGGTTTCATCGGCGCAGTTGCAGCCGGCGGCCAACAGGGCAAGCGAGGCCATGAACAGGCCCCAGGACTTCGCGATTTTCATACACACTCCCCGCGCACTCCGGCGCGTAGTTAGGAGAGTGCCAAAGAACCCGTCACTGCGGGGCTGATCAATCGTGGCGAGAAACCCGGTGCCGCGCCGGAGTCAGTAGATACCGGGCAAAAAGCGGTGCGTGCGGCCCATGTAGTCGCGGTAGGTGGCACCAAACACCTGGAGCAGAAGCTTTTCTTCGGCGCGTCCGCGAAGGTCCCCGCAGATAGCGCCGAGGACGAACCCGGCGATCACCGGGGGCGTGGGGATCCAGACGGAGGTCCCCAACATGAGCAGGTTCAGCCCCAGGTAGATGGGATGGCGGACCCATTTGAACGGGCCTCCGGTGGCCAGCTCATGACCCTTCTCCACCTGGGCCCTAAAGCGCCAAGACCTGAAACTGAGCAGGGCCCACGTCATGGCCGCCGAACCCAGCAGCATGAGAACCGTGCCCACCGCGCGCTGGCCTTGAAAGACCTCGGGGACGCGGTGGCCAAACACGGCGTCGCCCATCCCAAAGTACAGCAAGAAGAACGCGACCATGTGCAGGCCCAAGACCGTGCGGGAACCCGGCCCAGTCTGTTGTTCTTTGGCCACGGGCACGGCGGCGGAACGCGCACTGTCGGCAGGCCTAGCCCGATCCGCCGGAGCCGCGCCCCGGGCGCACCACCACCTGGCCAGCCCAAAGGCGCCCCAGCAAAGACCGTGCACACCATAGATCAAAAGCTCTTGATTCATGCGTGATCTCCTACTTCCAGCCCAGCAGCCGCCGCCCGTCCTAGAGCGCCGGCACGCGGGCCGTCTGGCCGAGCTTCTCATCCGCCCTTTATCCAGACCTCTGCGGTCTTCAGGGCTTTTCGAGCCTCGGCCCGGTCCAGCCCCTGGGCCATTAGGGATTCGACACTTGCACCCAGTACCGCCACGGCCTGGCCATTCGACCTAAACCGAAGCTTGGCGCCTCCGAAACCGATGGCCTCCAGGTCATTCTTGCTCAAATAGGCCATCACGGCCTCGAAATGCCGGCCCCAGTGGAGCACCCGTGTGTACGCCAGTCCGTCCCAAAAAAGAAGTTTTTCGCCGCCGGTCCTCAGGGGCCGCCCTTTTCTTGCGCCGGTCACCGCTCGAGCTAAAAGAGCCGTCAGGGTCCGTAAGAAGTCCTGGAATGCTTCCCGACTGGGCGTTCTCAGGAGGAGATGCAGATGGTTGCCCACGTTGGACAGACGGTATACACGCACACCCCTCGCCACTGCCGTCGAA
Source organism: Bdellovibrionota bacterium (assembly GCA_035495495.1). Taxonomy (GTDB): domain Bacteria; phylum Bdellovibrionota; class UBA1018; order UBA1018; family JADZFF01; genus JADZFF01. The sequence continues at coordinate 9,916 of DATJFU010000008.1, read as the reverse complement.
TAGACCAGGGTCTCCACCTTCGAGCGATGGTGCCGGTGGAGAAAAGACCACGCCCCCTTGGCCCGTCCCGAACGCAACACCAGGTGGATCGGTCTCTTGGGATCCAGGGGCCTGCGCCCTTTGCGTTTGCCCTTTGCAAAGTCGCCGCCATGGTCCGGACGGCCCAACGCGCGTTGAGGGAGCAGTGAAAGCTGCGTGGGAGATCTGCGAGACATGGGGTGGAATTAGCATAGCCGTCGGGCGGGGCAATATCACCGCGACGAAACAGCGATCGCATGTTCGAAGTCAGGACTCGACCAGCCAGGGCGTGCGCGGGCGCTTTAGGACGCCCGCACGCCCCGCTGGTGTGAATCTAGAGCTTGAAGCGAAGTGATGCCCCGATGGTGACGAGATAGAACCGGGGAATCTGGCCGTGGAGTTGTCGGTTAGGCCAGCTGAAGGTGTCGGCCGAGATAAAGGGGGTGATCAATACCGTCTTGCTGAGTGGAGCATCCCACCCGAAGGCCAACCCAAAGGCCGAATGGTCAAAGACGTCCGACCAGTCGCCCCCAACGCTTGTCGCATGGGTGAGACTTAAGAGCATCGCGACGGCGAAGGTCACAAGATCCGTTCTCGCTTGGCACCATAGCCCCAGGTCATGGTCAATGTAGCCACGAAAGAGAATGCCCGCCTGGTATGCGTCCCAGTGGTGTGGATAGGGGTAGACCCCTCCGTAGATGGCCCAGAAGTCCTGGTCCCGCGCGTTCGTGAATGCGCCCGCCGCAACCTCAAGGAAGCCAGAAAATCGCGCGCCTCCGTTGGAGGGCCCCGCGAGCCAACCGCCACCGGCGGACATGGCGTAGACGCCGTCGTCCTTACCAGCCTTCGCTTCACCCGCGGGCAATATCAGGACCGCCAAAACGAAGGCGGCCAAACCTAACGCCCTCTTCAAAGGTAAAACGCCCCCACCACCGCCGCGGACGAACTCTTGTTGCTCCACTTGATCTCAGTCGAGAGATCCCAACGCCGGCCCGCGCTCCAGAGCAGAAGCAAGTCCGCCGCGGTCTCTGGAGTCGACCTCTCGAGAACATCGACGTCCGGTCCAAAGCTGACCCCGACCACGGGACTGATCTGATAGGTCCCCCGGAGCGATCCTCCCGCTCCCGGATGTCCCGATCCGGTCTTTGACCTGAATTCGGCTAGCGCGCGCACGGTGGCCGCGAGGGCCCACGAGTCACCTAGCCTCCATTGCTTGGTCACTGACGGACGGGGCTGCACGGTGAATCCGTCCACTGAGTTGTACCCAAACCCCACGTCGATCCCGACGCCCAAGAAACCGTCGGCGTCCGCGTGAATCTGCCACCTGAGCCCGGCCGGAACGGGCGCAAAGAGAACGGTGAGACGATCGTTGGCCCCCCACCTGAAGAAAAGGGGCCAGAAGAAGGGAACGGCCGACCCGGCCTTGTGGAGCGCGGTGCCCCCCCACGCCTCCCAGGTAAAGACGCCGCCCGGAAGCACAAAGGGCCGCTCGACGAGGGCTCGAGGATAGCTCTCGAGCTTTGCCGTATCCGCGTTCGCACGGGGCGCGGCCGCCGCACACGCCAAGGCCAGGAGAGCCGCAAACCCCCAACGGCCCCGCCTCACTTCTTCATCCTCCATCTGGCCCCCCGTCCTTTGCCGGTCTGCTCGGCCAGGCCCGCCTCCGCGCCCGCGGTCAGAACCCGCAGCGCCGAGCGCGGCGTGACCCCAAGCGCGCGCGCGGCCGCAGACACCGCAAAATCTCCGGGCCCCACGGCCTCCGTGATCCGCGCGAGCCGTGACCCCAGCCGCACGTCCTCGACGCCCCCTTGCTTCACCCGGATTTCGAGCGCGCGCGACTCGAGCCAGTAGCGTCCGCCTTCTTCCATCACGCGCAAGTCCAGCTTCTGCGCCTTGATCCAGTCGCGGAGACGCTTCAAGAGCTGCCTCACCTTGGCCGGCGACGCGGACACGTGATAGCGCTCGCCGGGGTACACCCGCGCATGCAGCCCGACCACCGTCGGCGGCTCGTACAGATCCAGTGCGATGGCCGACAGCAGCCGGTGCACGTGGGTCGTCGCCCGGAGCGGCCGTTTGGACCACGACGACCTGAGCCCCGCGAGTTCCAACCACTTGCCCCCGGGCGTTCCCGCCCTTTCTCCCCCGGGCCCGTCCCAAGGGTTACCCGGAACATAGCCATACCAAGCGTCCGGCGCCGTTCCCGGCGCAAAGGCCTTGAGCGCCCCCTCGCGCACGGACGGGTGCGGACATGCATGGTAGAGACGGTTGAGTAGGCGCGGATTTTGAGCGAGCGTCGCGCGATAGAATTCCGTCGCCATGCCCCTGAACCAGAGGTGTCCCGTCCTGAACTCGCGCGCGACCTCGGCCATGCCGGCGTCAAACGCCTTCGGGTCCGGCGCGCGCCTGAAGGCGAGGATATGCTCCCACTGGCGTGCGTAGAGGCGCGCTCCGCGGTGACCCGAACTCTCGATGTGGCTATGCCACTCTCGGATCGCCTCGCCCGCCGTCCCCAGATCGCCCTCGCGCAGGGCGATTTGGACGCGAAAGTTAAAAGTGTCGTCAAAAAACGTCCCGCTGTGGTCCGGATCGGCCTCACGATCCATCCGCGCCAGGACCCGCTTGGCCGACGCCGTGTCACCGCGGCCGTAGAGGTAGCTCGCGATCAGGCGTCCGCCCACGCCCAGGGATTCCATGGACCGGGGTGGAAAATAATTCTCCAGCTTCTCGAGAAAGGGCAGCGCGCCCGCCCAGTTAAAGCGCCAGCATTCGAGCAGCGCCCGCGCGTATCCCACGACGGGCACGCGCACGGGATCGTGCCGTCCCAAGATCGCAAACGCCTCTTCTTGGCCGCCGGCCGCGCCCAAGAGAAGCGCATACTCGGCTTCTTCGGCCGGCGTGGGCGTGATGCGAGCGCGGGCACGAGGACGCACCACGCGGGCGAGGAGCCTCAGGCCCGTCGCCATCGTTCCACCCAAGCGGGCTGCCCTCGCGAGCGCCACTGTCTCGTCCCGCGTGAGCGCGAACCTCGCACGCTCGAGCGCGCGCACCTCGCGCTCAAAACGGCTCATCTGCCCCTTCTGGGCAAACGAGATGACCCGCTCGACCCGGGGGCGCACCTCCAGAACTTTGACGTGTTGGGGCCTAACCATGGCCATCACCCCTAGGATAACCGAGGATTCAAGCAGTTAACTGAACTCTCCGATCCGAATTGGGTATGAGCCCGAACTCCGCCCCGTCGCAACGTGCTCGCTATCACGACCTTTTTGAGCGGATGCTGGACGCCGCCTTTCTCGTCGAACCCGACAACCTCGGGGTTCTTGAGGCCAATGCGGCCGCGGAACGGGCCTTTTCGGTCACCGCCGAGAAGCTCCAGGAGGGGGGAATCCTGAAGTGGATCTCCCCAGCCCACGCCGAGGAGTTTCGACGGGCCGTGCGGGTCACGCAGCGGCGGTTTCATCCCCGTCAGTTTGACTGTCACTGGATTGACGTCGACGGCAATCCGCTGACGATGCAAACCGTGATGTGCATGCTCCGCCTCGACGACGGACGCGAGGTGCTTCAGGTCATCGCCGTGGACGTGACCGAAGAACGCGCCCACCGCGAGCGCATCGCCTCGTATCTCTCCCAGCTCGAGGAGATGAACCAGAAGCTTCAGGCCCTCTCCACGACCGACGAGATGACAGGCTTGGCCAACTACCGGCACTTCAGAGAGGAGGCCCAGAAAGAACACCTTCGGTGCACGCGCTACAAGGCGCCCTATGCGCTCGTGTTCATCGACGCGGACCACTTCAAGAACTACAACGACCAAAACGGCCACCCGGCGGGAGACCGCCTGCTCAAGGAGCTCTCGCGCATCCTCAAAGAAGAAGTCCGCGAGACCGACCTCCCCGCCCGCTACGGCGGAGAAGAGTTCGTGATCCTCTGCCCCGGCGTCGACGCGCCCGGCGCCGCGGTGCTGGCCGAGCGGGTGCGCGTCCGAGTCGAAAAGAACCAGTTTGAGCACGGCGAGAAGCAGCCCCTGGGCAAGGTCACCGTGAGCATCGGAGTCGCGGGCTTTCCGGAGCATGGGGCGACGATGGACGAGGTTCTCCAGGCCGCCGACCAGGCTCTGTACCGCTCCAAGTCCGCGGGACGTAACCGGTGCACGGTGATGCCCTCCGCGGGCGCCAAGACCGAGACCCCTGACCGGAGAAAAAAGGCAGCCTGATGGCCGACGCTCCCAAGAAAGACCTCACGAGCGTCATCGAGCTCTCCAAGAACTGGACTCCGCCGGCGCACGGCGACGACGCCAGCGCGCCGGTCATGGAAGAAAAGCCGATCGAGAAAGTCGACGCCTTTGAGAGCCTCGACGAGTACGCGGCCAACACCCCGATGCCGGAGCCGCCCCCGGACCCTCCGCCGGATGCGCCGGATCCGTCCCTTCTCGACGCCCCCCACGACGCCGGCAGCCCTCCCCCGCCTCCCCCTCCCGACGAGCCCCCTCCACCGGAGGGCACCGATCCCTTTGCCCCCTCGACCCAAGCTTCAGTGGCGAGCCCGTTGGACGGCCTCTCCGGCGTCGCGTTCAATCCGGAGCCCGAAGGGCTTGCCCCCGCCCCCCCGGTCGACGGCCTGCCGCCCGCCGATGACTTTTCTCCGCCCGATCCGGCGCCAGATCCAGCTATGGAGATGCCCGATGCGGGTGCCGCGCCAGAAGAAGCTCCACCGCTCCCGGCCGCCGCCGGAGCCTCGTCCCCCTTTACCGTCGTTCCGGACTCACCCGCCCTCATCGTGACGCCGCTCCCGAGCGAGCAGCCGCCGGACGAGCCCCACGTCACCCCCACCGGCGTCCTGGGTCACGAGCCCACCCACGGCCATGAGCCCTCACTCGGCGGCATGGGGGGCGGAGAGCCCAGCCAGTCGCACATGGAACCTTCCATGGGAATCGTGGCTCCCCCCACGCACACGGGGCTCACGGGTTCCATGGCCCCGCCCGGAACACAGTCCATTCCCGTCCCGGAGCCCATGCCCGAGCCGGACCGCCTCGCCCGCGCCCGCACCACCTCGGCCGCCGTCTCGAGCGCCATGCAGCAGGTCCAGAAGGCCGCGCGCTCGCTCCCCGTCGGCAAACCCGCCGTCGCGGCCGCCTACCCCTTCAGCCTCCTCATCACCGGACGCCTGTCCGACCTGGACCGCGCAAAACTTCTCGATCTTCTTTCGACCCACCAGATGGGGTTCAACGACCGGGACCTCGAACCGCAGTTCATGGCGGGCCGGGTGCTGCTCCCGCGCATCAGTGAGTACGCCGGCATTCTTCTCATCCAGGCCCTGCGCGACGCCGCCGTGGTGATGCAGTTCGGGCCGTCGGATTCGATCTTCGCGAGCGAGGCCACCGCCGACACCGAGGCCGATCTCCCCGCCGGCGACGCCGAGATGCTCTCGCGCACGTACACCGACATCAGCCGCGGCGACGCCGACCAGATCCCCGTCACGACCGGTGACCAGATCCCCGGCTGGGACCACTGGCAGGTGGTCGACACGCTGGCCACGAGCGCGGCCCTCACCATCCAACAGGTCGAGGCCCGGCGCTCGTCCGAGTACACCGACACGCTCGAGGCCCTGGTGCGCGAGCTCAAATTCCGCGCCGCGCGCCGTCGGGTCCACGGCCTCACCCAGCTCAAGATCCAGCTCGACACCCTGGGCCTGCCCACCCAGTACCGCCTGACGGTGAGCGCCCAGGCCGTCGTCCGCACCACCGGCTGGGTCATGCCCGAGGCCCTCGACCAGCCGCCCGTGGTGGATGACCAGATGGTCGAAGAACTCCTCGACCCCCAGCACTCCCACGCGAGGAGCGGTGGAACGGCGACTCACTCCACCGGAGGCGCCGGAGCGCCTCCTGCCTCCATGCCCCCTCCCCCCGCCGCCGCGGCGGCGCCGCCTCCTCCGCCACCGCCACCCCCTCCGCCCGCCGCGCTGGCCGAAGCCGCGGCCAAAGTTCCATTCCCGACATTCCACCTCACGCCACCCGACGTGACAGCGCCGGTTCAAAGTACGCGGACGGCCATTTTGCCCCCCGATGGGCCACCGGACCCCCTCGCGCCCATGCTCGAGGACCCCATGGCCGCGGGACCCATCGCCAGCATGGACACGCTTCTCGACGCCGAACCCGACCTGTCCGTCGAACCCATGGCGTTTCCGACGGGCGACGATCACGAACCTTCTTCGTTTCTCGACACCGCTGCGTCGGCGCCGCCGGTGCCAAAGCGTCCCGCCGGAACGGACGCACTCCGCGCCCAGGCCAGTGAGACGGTGCCGAAAGGTGACCCGCCGCTCATCAAGCCGGCGCGGCCCGAGCCGCCCATGGCGATCGCGGATTCCACCGTCGACGAAGTCCTCAAGGCGGCTGAGTCGTCCTATCGGGAACTGAAAAGATTCGCCGAAGAACACGGCCATTCGATTCCGGGCACGGCCGTCGGCGCCGAAGAGATCACGGGCTCGCTCGTCGAGCCGCCGGATCCGCAAGCGTACAATCCCGAGTACGAACCGCCCGATCCGGATCGGGACCCCAAGGCCATCACCCCCGAGCTGCCCACCCTCGGACACGGCGAAGCCAACCGAGTCCCCCATCGAAACGATAGCGTGGTGCCCCCCGCGCCCCCCAAGGGCGGGACAAATCCGTCCATTCACCAAGAAAAGACTCAGGACACGATTGTCCGTCCGCCGCCCTTCCGCCCCCCTGGACGCTCCTAAGTCATTTCCTTTCCCATTCCTTCCCGATGCGGTGCGCCGGTATCAGAATTGCTACTAAGTGATCGTGTACGCGATTCGGAGCCAAGGGGGGCTCCGAAACCAGGGGGAGGGAATCACAGATGACCACGCGAACGATCACGAGACATCGGCCGCTTCTTAAGCAAAACGGGTACTCGCTTCTGGTGTGGGTGGCGGTACTGATGAGCGCTCTCGTCGCGGGGCACTCGCCCTTCTAACTGGGGCCATTTGCCCCGCCGGCCGGATTAGGCCATACTCCAAATCCTGATGATGAAGCCATTGCACCCGCGGGCGCTCCCCAAGAAAGAGGGAGCATCCGCGGATAGCTACCAGGATCTCTTGGATCTCTGCGAAACCGTCATTCGGCAAGAAGGGTGGGACCGCAGGCTCGTGGCCCGCCGGGAGCCGGGTACCAGCCTGGTTCGCATCCTTCAGGTCGTCGCGCCGGGCGCCGCCTGGCAGCGGGACCCCGAAGTGGTTTTCTTGGGCAGCGAGGACCAGTTTCAGGTGGGCCAGCATACAAGAAGCTCGGTGCGCGAGGCCTGCGCGCGGTTTCTCCGCGGACTCCGCTAGCGGAGGGCTTAAAACACGTAGGCCACGGTCAGGCCCACATCCCACATGTTGAACTTCTTCGTGAGCGACAGGTGCGAAGGGCCCGTGGTCTGCTGGGCAAAGCCCACGTATTCCACCTCCATGCCGGCGTGGATTTTTTCGTGGACCGGAAACAGCCCCGTGAGGCGTCCGCCAAAGGGGTTGTTGTAAGAGACCGAGAGGCCGCCCGCGGTCTTGTTGCCCAGATTGTAGTCCCCCAAGAACTGGATGTTGAGCATGAGAAGCAGGCGTCCGAGCTTGGTCCCAAACGTGGGCGAAAGAATGCTCCACCTCGTGCCACGCCGGTTACCCACCGTCGGGTCGACGTGGGAGTACTGGTTCACGAACCTGAAATCCGTCGTCAGGCCCGCGAACCACTCGCCCTTGAACCGGTAGGCACCGACGGCGCCGATCTCAAACGCGAGGAGGCTCGGAACGGTTGAACCCGAGCTCACTTCCGTGCCCACGTAGCCGAGGGTGCCGTTCATCTGCAGATGCAGGTGCTCCTTGAAGGTCTGGGGCGCGGCGGCGGTGGAATCCAACGGGGCCGGCTCGCTCGCGGCCGGAGACTCCGTCATGGCCTCGTCCTTGACCTGGTCATCCGCCGCCCAGGCGGGCGCGGACGCGAGAATCCCGGTCAACATCACCCACGCCGTCGTTGCGCGAAAACCCATAGATCATTCTCCTTACGAGAATGATAACCGGGTTTTAGAACAACGCGAATCCCGCTGCTACCGGTTGTAGGCCAGGACCACTAACGCCAGCAGCACGGCGCACATGTAGGCCAGGCTCGCGGTATCGGGCGGCGACTTAAGGTGCCGCATCGTAATTGAGCACGCCGACCAAGAGGTCGTAGCATTCGTCGACGGTAAAGGGCTTGGGCAGGTAAGGCGGGCCCACCTCCCCCGCTCCCAGGGCGTCGTAGAATCGATCCGTCGCCAGGCCCGAGGTCACGACCAGGGGCAGGTCCGGGTAGATCCGCTGGCACCATCTCCAGAAATCGAGTCCCGTGCGCGGGCCCCCGAGAAAGATGTCCGTAAAGATGAGCTGGTACGGCTGGCCGGGATCTTCTTCGGCCCTCGCCATCACCCGCTCACGCGCCTCTTCTTCGGTCACGGCCCAATCGACTTCGACGGACGGGTCGAGGGATTGCAATACCCGATCGATCACCGTCGATAGGGCCAGGTCGTCCTCAATCACTAGAACCCGTTTGGGGATCCGGGTGGGTAGCGGCTGAAGTCCGACGCGACGCCCATAGTCCTCTTCTGGAAGAAGCCAGTCCCGTAGCCGGGCCACTCCTGTGGTCAACATGGTTGGATGTCCTCCTGGTTGAACCCACGTATTCGAACACCATGCCAGGCTCCCCTGGCCCCGAAGCGGGGGTTTGGACGGGGGAGCGCCATCAATCGGGGCAAAATTCCACGGCGCCGCGTTGCATTATGCCCCGATAAACTATCTATCGGGGCAGTTTTGGGTTAGGTTGCTTCGCATGCAACCCAACAACTCCACCTGCGTTTGGATCGTCGACGATGACCGCGACCTCGGTCTGGTTTTGCAGAGTTTCTTCGAGGACCAGGGCCACACCGTCCGTCGCTTTGAGACGGCAATGGCCGCGCTCGAGGCCCTCGCCACGCCCGACGTCGCCCAGAGCATCGACCTCGTGCTTTGCGACCTCAAACTTCCGGACATGGATGGTCTCGAGCTCCTGGATAAGTTTCTTGAGCGGGTATCCGACCTGCCCGTGATCATGGTCACCGGGCACGGTTCGGTCGAAGCCGCCATCGGCGCCATGGAGCGCGGGGCTTACGACTACGTCACCAAGCCGGTCAACTTCACCGAGCTCCAGGTGCTTTCGGGCCGCGCGGTCCGCGTGCGCAATCTGGAGCGCGAGTACCGCGCCCTCACCTCGGGAGGTCCGGGCACGCCGCGCGAACTCTTCGAAGGAATGGTCGGAAAATCCCGCGCCATGCAGCGCGTGTTTGACCTGGTCGAACGCGTGGCCGCGTCCCAAACCACCGTGCTCATCACCGGCGAAAGCGGCACCGGTAAAGAACGTGTCGCCCGCGCCCTCCACGCCCGTGGGGGCCGCGCCAACGGCCCGTTTCTGGCGGTGAACTGCTCGGCGATCCCTGAAGCGCTCCTCGAATCCGAACTCTTTGGTCACCGGCGCGGCTCGTTTACGGGCGCCGTCGACAACAAGCGCGGGCTTTTTGAAGAAGCCAACGGCGGCACCCTGCTCCTGGACGAGATCGGCGATCTGCCGATTTCCCTGCAGGCCAAGCTTCTTCGCGTGCTCCAGGAGCGCGAGATCAAGCCCGTCGGTGAGGCCCGCACCCGCAAGGTGGATGTGCGCATTCTCGCCGCCACCCACCAGGACCTCAAGGCCATGGTGCGCGCGGGCACGTTCCGCGAAGACCTTTACTACCGCCTCTGCGTGGTGCCGATCCACGTGCCGCCGCTCCGGGAGCGCCGCGAGGACCTGCCCCTTCTGGTCGAACACATCCTCCGGCGCGTGGGCCAGACCCACGGCAAGGCCGAGCTCAAGTGCACCCGCGGGGCG
>DATJFU010000007.1:0-5537 GCA_035495495.1 Bdellovibrionota bacterium | reverse complement strand
ATCTCGAAGCTGCGGTTGAAGTCGAAGGTCTGCGGGTTGAGGTAGCGCAGGTAGTGGGCAAAGAGCCCGCCCGCCACACCGGCAAAAAAAGCGCCGATCACGAATGCGCGCACCTTGGTGCGCGTGGTGTGCACACCCATGCTCTCAGCGGCGATCTCGTCCTCGCGCACCGACAGGTACGCGCGGCCGCTCGCCGTGGGCACGAGGCGCCACATGAAGAACATGGTGAGCAGAACCCAGGTAAAGAGCCAGCCAAAGCTCGTGAGCTGCGGAATGCTGGGCAAGCCCCGCGCGCCGCCCACGGCGTTGACGTTCAGAACAATGACGCGGATGATTTCGCCGAAACCCAGGGTCACGATCGCGAGGTAGTCCCCCTTGAGCCGGAGCGAAGGCAGCCCCACGAGGTAGCCCGCGCCGGCGGCGACCAGGCCGCCGATCAGCAAAGAAATCAGAAACACCGGCGCGCCCGCGATGCCCGGCTGCACGAGGGCGGGGTGCGAGGCCAGGAGCGTCGTCGTGATGAACGCGCTCGTGTACCCGCCGACGGACATGAAGCCGGCGTGCCCCATCGAGAACTGCCCCGTGAAGCCGTTGACCAGGTTCAGGCTCACGGCCAGGATGACGTTGACACCGGCGTACATGAGAATCGTGAAGTAGTACGGGTCGATGTAGTCGACGGCCACGAGCTGAAACAGCCAGACCGCGGCCAGACCGACGAACCAGGGAATCAGCCCCCTTAACCCCTGCTTTGCTCCCGCGATATTGGACATGCTCGCTCAGACCTTCTCGGTACGGTTGATTCCAAACAGGCCGGCGGGCTTGAAGAGAAGAATGAAAATCAAGAGCGCGAAGGCCAGGGCGTCGCGAAACGTCGGGGCCCAGTAGCCTACGAGCATCTCTTCGGCGAGACCCAGCGTGATGGCGCCGACGACGGCGCCCGTGACGTTGCCGATTCCACCCAGGACGGCGGCCACAAAGGCCTTGAGGCCCGGCATGGTGCCCATCATGGGTTCGATCTTGGGGTAGATGAGGCCGACCAGGACGCCGGCCGCGCCCGCGAGGGACGAGCCCAGCATGAAGGTGGCCGAGACCACGCGGTCCGTGGGGATGCCCATCAGCGAAGCGAGGTCGTGGTTGAAACTCACCGCCCGCATGGCCCGCCCCAGCCGGGTCTTGAACACGATGTATTGGAGCAGAGCCATGAGAGCGATGCTGATGCAGAACACGATGACCTGAAGGGGGTTGATCTTGAGCTCACCGAGCGACCAGTCACCGGTCGGATGGTAGATCTGCGGAAAGAACTTGGGATCCGCGCCGAAGATCAGCTGCCCCGAGAACTGCAGAAGGAGCGAGACGCCCACCGCGGTGATCAGCACGTTGATCCGCGGGGACTTGCGGAGGGGCCGGTAGGCTAGGCGCTCGATCGTGAACCCGACGGTCGCGCATCCGACCATCGAAATGGCCATCGCCAGAAACAGGTGCCCGAGACTCGGGTGGTCGGCCAACCCCAGCGCGCGGGAGGTGTACATGCCGATGAAGGCACCGAGCATGTACACCTCGCCGTGCGCGAAGTTGATCAGCTGCAGAATTCCGAACACCATGGTGTAACCCAGGGCGATCAGGGCGTAGATGCTGCCCAGGGAGAGCCCGTTCACCAGGTGCTGGATGAATTCGATCACGTCTGCCCCCCTATCTTTTAACGACGATTAAGGAGCGATGGTGGTCTGGTACTTGAACTCGCCACCCGCCACTTCGAGGACCACGGCGGACTTCACCGCGTCGCGCTTCTCGTTGATAGTGATGACGCCCGTCACACCCTGGTAGCCTTTGGTGGTGGCCAGGGCGGTGCGCACGTCCGTCGACTCCAGCTTGGGCGAACGCTTCATGGCGTCGACCAGAACCATGGCGGCGTCGTAGCCCATGGCCGCGAGGCCGTCGGGGATCACGCCGAACTTGGTCTTGAACTGGGTGATGAACTGCTGAACGTGGGGGTTCTTGTCTTCAGCCGAGTAGTGGTTGGAGAAGAAGGACCCGTTGATGGCGTCGCCGCCGATTTCCTTGAGCTTGGGAGAATCCCAGCCGTCGCCGCCCATGAGGGGGGCCTTGATGCCGAGCTCGCGCGCCTGGCGGGCGATCAGACCCACCTCGGTGTAGTAGCCGGGCACGAAGATGGCTTCGGGGTTCTGCGCGCGGATGGCCGTCAGCTGCGATTTGAAATCGATGTCGCCGGCGCTGTAGCTCTGATCCATGACGATCGTGCCGCCGCCTTTTTTGAACGTGTCGGTGAAGAAGTCAGCGAGACCGACCGAGTAGTCGTTCTTCACGTCGCGGAGGATGGCGACCTTCTTGACCTTCACGTTCTCGAGGGCGAATTTCGCCATCACGTGGCCCTGAAAAGGATCGATGAAGCAGACGCGAAAGATGTAGTCGCCCTGCTCGGTCACTTTGGGGTTGGTCGAAGAAGGCGTGACCATCGGGATCTTGTACTGCTGGGCGATGGGGGCCATGGCCAGCGAGCGGGACGAGGCGACTTCGCCGAGGATGGCGGAAACGTGGTCCTGGGTGATCAGCTTGGTCACCGCGGTGGCCGCCTCTTCGGGCTTGCCCTGGTCGTCGAGCGAGATCACTTCGAGCTTCTTGCCGTTGACGCCGCCGGCGGCGTTCGCTTGTTCGACCGCCAGGAGGATACCCTGATGGGTCGAAGTGCCGAACGTGGCCTCGGATCCCGTCATCGAACCGACTTCGCCGATCTTGATCACGTCGCCGACGGGCGCGCCCGTGGACTCTGTGCCCTGCTTGTTACACGCGGTCAGCGCGGCCGCCGCGAAGAACCCCAGAACAATCCCTCTTTGGAACTTTTTCATCGTTTGGTGACTCCTTGATTTATGGACACCACTATTTGACCGGGCCCTGACGGCGTGTCAACGAGGTGTCACAGGCGCGCAACAATTGCAACACAGAGTGTCAATGTCTCCAAGCATTACCCGATTCACTGAATCAACATCTCGTCCGACGGTTCGTTTCCCGTTTTTGTGTTTGACCGCGACGCGACTTCCCTCTACGAACGAATAGAAACGCAAGACACTCCGTCTTTTCTCTGAAAGGGACATTCATCTCATGCGTCATTTCTCACGTTTTCTGGGTGTGATTCTGGCGGCGGCCAGCTTTTCGAGCGTCGCCCGCGCTAGCGATGCCGATCTTCCCATCCCGAGCCTCGACATCCCCATCACGCTCTTTGGTCACCAGTACCAAGGCACGGCGATCCTGGCCTGCGGCCTCTTGGTCGCCGCGGCGGGGCTGCTCTTCGGGCTCGTCGAATTCTTCCGGGTAAAGGCCCTTCCGGCCCACCAGAGCCTTTTGGACGTCTCGCACCTCATCTATGAGACCTGCAAGACGTACCTGATGCAGCAGGGCCGCTTCTTGATGGTCCTGGAGCTCTTCATCGGCGCCTGCATCTTCTATTACTTCGCCGCCCTCCAGCACATGGCGCTGGGCAAGGTGATGATCATCCTCATGTGCTCGGTCCTGGGCATCCTGGGCTCCTTCGGGGTGGCCTGGTTCGGCATCCGGATCAACACCTGGGCCAACTCCCGCACGGCCTTTGCGTCGCTGGCGGGCAAGCCCTACCCCGTCATGGACATCCCTCTCCGCTCGGGCATGTCCATCGGCGTGCTCCTGATCTGCGTCGAACTCATCATGATGATCTCGATCCTGCTGCTCGCGGGACCCGCGAGCGCGGGCGCCTGCTTCGTGGGCTTCGCGGTTGGTGAGTCGCTCGGCGCCTCGGCCCTCCGCGTGGCCGGCGGGATCTTTACCAAGATCGCCGACATCGGCTCCGACCTGATGAAGATCGTCTTCAAGATCAAAGAAGACGACGCCCGCAACCCCGGCGTGATCGCCGACTGCGTGGGCGACAACGCCGGCGACTCCGTGGGTCCCACGGCCGACGGCTTTGAGACCTACGGCGTGACGGGCGTGGCCCTGATCAGCTTCATCGTGCTGGCGGTGGGGATGGGCATGGGCGCCGACGGCGCCCTGTCCCTCAAGCCCAACGGCGCGAACTGGCAAGCCAACCTGATCGTCTGGATCTTCGTCATGAGGGTTCTGATGATCATGACCTCCATCGTGTCGTACTGGGTCAACGGGATCATTTCCCGCGCCCTGTTCGCCAAGAAGGACCATTTCGACTTCGAAATCCCCCTCACCTCCCTGGTGTGGATTACCTCCCTGGTGTCCATCGCGGTCACCTACATGGTGAGCTACTCCATGCTGCGTGAAATGGGCGACGGCACCATCTGGTGGAGGCTCTCGACGATCATCAGCTGCGGTACTTTGGCCGCCGCCGTGATCCCGGAACTCACCAAGGTGTTCACCTCGGCCAAGTCCAAGCACGTGGCCGAAGTCGTGACCGCCTCCCGTGAGGGCGGCCCGAGCTTGAACATCCTGTCCGGCCTCGTGGCCGGCAACTTCAGCGCCTTCTGGAAGGGCATCACCATGGTGGGCCTCATGCTCGTGGCCTACACCACGGCCTCGGCCGGCCTTGGTGACATGATGGTTTACCCCGCCGTGTTCGCCTTCGGCCTCGTGGCCTTCGGCTTCCTCGGCATGGGTCCCGTGACCATCGCGGTCGACAGCTACGGCCCGGTGACCGACAACGCCCAGTCCGTGTTCGAGCTTTCGCAGATCGAGTCCGTGAAGGGCATCAGCGGTGAGCTCGAGAAGACGTACGGCTTCAAGCCGGACTTCGAACACGGCAAGGCTCTGCTGGAGGAGAACGACTCCGCCGGCAACACCTTCAAGGCCACGGCCAAGCCGGTTCTGATCGGCACCGCCGTGATCGGCGCCACCACTATGATCTTCTCGATCATCCTGCTCATGCACCTGAAGCTCGACCTGCTCGATCCTCGCGTGCTCCTGGGCCTGATGACGGGCGGCGCGGTGATCTACTGGTTCACGGGGGCCTCGACCCAAGCCGTGACCACGGGCGCTTACCGCGCGGTGGAATACATCAAGGCCAACATCAAGCTCGAAGGAGTGACGAAGGCCTCGGTGAAGGACTCCAAAGAAGTGGTGAAGATCTGCACGCAGTACGCCCAGGCCGGGATGATCAACATCTTCGGCGTGGTGTTCTGCTTTACGCTGGCCTTTGCCTGCTTCGACGCCACGTTCTTCGCGAGCTACCTGATCTCGATCGCCGTCTTCGGTCTGTACCAGGCCATGTTCATGGCTAACGCCGGCGGCGCCTGGGACAACGCCAAGAAGGTGGTCGAAGTGGATCTCCGCGAGAAGGGCACCGCCCTGCACGCGGCGACCGTGGTGGGCGACACCGTGGGCGACCCCTTCAAGGACACGTCTTCGGTGGCCCTGAACCCCATCATCAAGTTCACGACCCTCTTCGGCCTCCTGGCCGTCGAGATCGCGCACTCGGCGCACGAGACCGCGTTCTACATCGGCGCGGTCCTGTTCGTGGTGGGCCTCGGCTTCGTGCTCCGCTCCTTCTACGGAATGCGGATCACGGGCGCCGCAGCCTCGGCTTC
>DATJFU010000006.1:0-3915 GCA_035495495.1 Bdellovibrionota bacterium | reverse complement strand
CAGCTTGGCCCCATGCCCCCGGGTAAGGTCGCTTGAGGCGGTCGGCAACGACCGCCCTAGAGGAATGGTCGCCTCCACCTCTCTTCGGAGGGTGAAGACAAGACCCGGCTTACAGTTCCGTGTGCTCCGAAGCTTTTCATTCGATCGATTTGGGGGTAGGGACACAAGAACGATGAAAACCTGGGGCGTGCAGGACTCGCTCAAGCTGTACAACGTGGAGAATTGGGGCGGGAAGTACTTCCACATCAGCCCCGAGGGCAATCTCCAGGTCCACGCTCGCCAGAGCGACGGGCCGGCGGTTGACCTGACCCAGATCGTGGCCGAGGTCAAAGCCCGCGGTCTCGACCTCCCCGTCGTCATTCGATTCCAAGACATCATCCGCCACCGGGTCGTGAAGCTGAACGAGGCTTTTCGCGAGGTGATCGCCGAGGCCGGGTACAAGGGCCACTACCAGGGCGTCTACCCGATCAAGGTCAACCAGATGCGCGAGGTGGTCGAGGAGATCGTCGACGCCGGTTGGCCCTACGACTTCGGACTCGAGGCCGGCTCCAAGGCCGAGCTCGCGGCAGTCATCGCCATGGAGGCCCCCGAGCGTTCCCTGGTGATCTGCAACGGCTACAAGGATTACACCTTCATCAAGACGGCGCTTCTGGGCCTCAAGCTGGGCAAGCACGTCATCATCGTGGTCGAGAAGCTCACCGAGCTTTATCAGGTGATCGAAGTGGCCCGCGAGCTCAACGTCATGCCCCGCATCGGCATCCGCACCAAGCTCAACTCCAAGGGGAGCGGCAAGTGGGAAGGCAGCGGCGGCGAGCACGCCAAGTTCGGCCTGACGACACCCGAGCTGCTCCACGCGGTCGCGGTGCTGAAGCAAAACAACATGGAGCAGGCGTTTGAGCTGGTCCATTTCCACATCGGCTCCCAGATCTCCAACATCCGCGCCATCAAGGACGCGGTGAAGGAGACCGCCCGCATCTACGCCAAGCTTCGCAAGATGGGCGTGGCCGTGCAGTACCTGGACGTCGGCGGCGGCTTGGGCGTGGACTACGACGGCTCGCGCACGGACTTTGAGAGCTCCGTCAACTACTCCATCCGCGAGTACGTTTCGGACATCGTCTATTCGATCAAAGAGGTCTGCGACGAAGAAGAGGTCCCCACTCCCAACATCGTCTCCGAAAGCGGCCGGGCCCTGGTGGCCCACCACTCCGTTCTGGTGGTCAACGTCTTTGGCAAGATCGCGGTGGACTCGACGCCCATCGGCCTGGATGAGACCGCGGACGAAGAGACCGTCGTCAAGGAGATGCGGTACATCGAGCAGAATTTGGGCACCAAGAACCTGCTCGAGATGTTCCACGATGCGATGGAGCGCAAGGAGCAGGCCCAGAGCATGTTCCGGCTGGGCTACCTGTCCCTCGAGGACCGGGCCAAGGTCGACTTTCTGTTCTGGCGCATCGCCAAGAGCGTCTACAAGCGTTCACGCGAGCTCTCCACGGTCCCGGACGAGATCAAAGAACTCGATAAATTTCTGGCCGACCAGTACCTCTGCAACTTCTCGGTGTTTCAGTCCATGCTGGATCACTGGGCGATCAAGCAGCTGTTTCCGATCATGCCGATCCACCGGCTCAACGAGGAGCCTAGCCGCGAGGCCACGCTGGTCGACATCACCTGCGACTCGGACGGCAAGGTCTGCAAGTTCATCGATCCGCGGGATATCAAGGACACCCTGCCCCTGCACGAGCTCAAAGAGGGCGAGCCCTACACCCTGGGGATCTTTCTCATGGGCGCCTACCAGGACATCATGGGCGACCTGCACAACCTCTTTGGCCGCGTGAACGAGGTTCACGTGTTTCTCGATGAGACCGAGCCGGGCGGCTATTACATCGAAGAGGTCATCCACGGAAACAAGATCAAGGACGTGCTGTCCTGGATCCAGTACTCCGACGCGTACCTCGCCAAGCGGGTGAAAACCCTGATCGACCTCAAGGCCCGCGCCGGGGACATGAAACCCAGCGAGGGCGTGAAGCTCCAGGATTTCTACGAAGAAGTGCTGGCCGGCTACACCTACATGGACGGCGGTTCTCGCCGGGGGCCCTCTCCTCAAGAAACGAAGGGACTGAGCCATGAAAATCCTCAACCAGGGCTTTGATCACGTCGAATTCGCCGTGAAGGAGCTCGGTCCCCACGTGCAGCGCTGGCAGCGCATGGGCTTTGAGCAGATCGGTAAGCGCGACTCCAAAGAGCGGGGCACGGAGTCGGTCGTCATGGCCCAGGGCTATGTTCGGATCATGCTGACCGCTGCTACGGACGCCCGCAAAGCCTCCGGCGACCTGGCGGTGGAATTTCAGAAGAAACACGACGACGGCATCTGCGTCCTGGCCGTGGACGTCGACGACGCCACCCGCGCTTTTGAGAAGACGGTGGCGGCGGGCGCCCGCCCCGCCATGAAACCCAAGAAGTTTGAAAGCCGTTGCGGCACCGTCGTGCGTTCCGAGATCTACACGCCGGACGACGTCCGCTACGCCTTTATCGAGCGCCATGCGCCGGGGGGGCACAAAGAACCCGCACTCTTCGACGACGGCCTAGAAGTCTCGCGCCTCGAGTCGCCTTCGCCCATGAACATCCGGGTCATTGACCACCTCACCAACAACGTGAGCATTGGCGAAATGGCCAAGTGGGTCGACTACTACAAGACGATCTGGGATTTTGAAGTGGTCCGCCACTTCAAGATCAAGACCGGGCGCACGGGGCTTGTCTCCGACGTCGTACGCTCCAAGGACGGCCGGATCACGGTGCCGATCAATGAGGCCACCGAGCCAGAGAGCCAGGTTCAAGAGTTCGTTCAGCGGTTCAAGGGCCCGGGCGTGCAGCACCTGGCGCTTTTGACCCTCGACATTCAGTCGAGCGTCGGCGACCTGGGCAAGTCGGGTTTCAAATTCCTCAAGGTGCCCCATACGTACTATGAGGCCGTGCCCAAGCGGGTGCCAGATCTCACCGAGGACATCAAGAAACTCGAACAACTCCAGCTTCTCGCCGACGGCGAGGGCGGCGGTTACCTGCTCCAGATCTTCACCGAAGAGCTGGTGGGGCCGTTCTTTCTCGAGTTCATCCAGCGCAAGGGCAATAAGGGTTTTGGCGAAGGAAACTTTCAGGCCCTGTTCGAGGCCATCGAGCGCGATCAGGTCAAGCGCGGTTCCCTGAAGATCTAGTCTATCGCCGGACCTTACCGTCCACCGCCATCGAGACCACCATGTCGGCCGTGACGTTCACGGCCGATCGTCCGCGGGCGATGATCCAGTCCACCGTGAGGAGCAGGGGCAGGGAGGCCGTCGGCAAACCGAGGGTGCCCAGCACGAGGGCGAGCGAGATGAACCCGGCCTCCGGAACGCCCGCGATCCCCATGGCGGCCACCAGGCTCAAGAGCGCGACACGGATCTGCTCAAAGAGGGTGAGGTGCATGCCCATGGCCTGGGTCACGACCAGCGCCGCCATCGCCTCATAGAGAATGATGCCGTCGTTGTTGAAATTGGTCCCGACGCAGGCCCCGAGTGACGACGCCTCTTTGCTGACCTTGAGCCGATCGAGGGCCTTGAGGGTGAGTGGAAGGGTGGCGAGCGAGCTGTTGGCGCCGATCGAGTAGATGACGGGCTCCCGTGCTTCTCGCCAGAAGTCCCGAACCGACCGGCCGAGGGCCCAGATCCAGCCATGGTGCGTGATGAGCACGTGCAGGGTCAGGCCGCCCAGGCCCAGCGCCACGTAGTAGGCCAATCCCTTGAACGCGGCAAAGCCCGTCTGACCCACGGCGCTCGCCACGGCGCCTAGCACCGCGATGGGCGCGAGGCGGGTGACCCATTCCAGAACGACTTCGGTAATGCGCAGGCCGAGCTTCACTCCCTCGATCGCCTGGCCGGCCGTTTT
>DATJFU010000005.1:0-5229 GCA_035495495.1 Bdellovibrionota bacterium | reverse complement strand
TAGATGCAGCCGTTGCCACATCCGCACGAGATGACCCGGGTGAGGTTCGAAAGATTTACTTCGAGGGAGTTCGAGAACTCGTCCAGCTGTTCGGTGAGGAGCGAGACGTTTCGCGCCTCCTGCTGAATCAAGGAGTGGTGGGCGAACATGTTCGCCATGGCCAGGGCCGAAATCCCAAAGAGAGCCACGGAGACCATGAGCTCCATCAGGGTGACGCCCGAGTCATCCAGGCGCCGCTGGCTAAGGGAGGTCCCGCCTGACACAGGCACAGGCCTTTGCCGCACTGATTTCCCAAGCTTAGGTACCACCTTCAACACACGTTTCACCTCGGGCTATAATGAGATTGTAGAACGTTCGAGGAGGGTCAGTCTATGTCACTTACTCGCATGACTTTAGGGACGGGTGTTTTTGCTGGTTTGGTAGCGCTCGCTTGGTCGACGCCCGCGGCGGCGGCCATGGCGTCGAACCAGACGGTGTCCGGCACGACCGTGCAGACCTATCAGGTGGCGCCGTCGCCGGCATATACCACCTATGTCGGTACCCAAGTCACCTCGGCCACGACGGCGGCAACTACAACAGTCACGACGACAAGTACCGCGACCAGTTCGGCGACTACGGCGGCCGCTGGCGCGGGCACCAGCCACGTCCCCACCGAACTGAGGCCGGTCGACTGACCGATTAAACATGCGTCGGGGAAACTCAGGATCCTCTCTGCTGGAATCCCTGATTGCCCTCGTGATCATGGCTGGCACAGCTGCGGCCATCTTTCCGGTGTTTTCCCAAACGCAGAAGTTCAACAAACTCGGGGACACGAAGAGGCTCTGCGACGACGTCGTGAGGGGTAAGTTGGACGAGTACGTGCACGGGCAGACCGTCAGCTTGGCCGCGTTGGGCGGCAACCTATCCAAACTGTCCGTCGGCAGCTACTCCGATTCTACCCTCGGCGGGGTGGGCGGCGCGCTCGAGGCAGGTGGCTTTCAGTACGCCAAGGTCCGGTACAATCGGTATTTTCCCTACGTATGTAACGGGCAGATCTCGGGCGCCAGTTCAAATATCCTCTTTTCCGGAAATACCGATAGTGCGGGTGTGACCTATCCGCGGTTGGCCGACAGGGTCCTGCAACTGGGCATGCGGGAGTGCGTGGGGAGCAATGTGGCGTGGTGGGCCGACGATCCGTCGACCTCGCCCGACGCCGCGGCCGGCGCCGGGGCCTGTCCTTCGGCCGTCGACGACCGGGTGGGCCGCTTGATGCCGGGGTTCAAACTCTATGTAAAACTTCAGCTCCAGACCAGCTGGGGCGGGCTCCGCCCGGCGGACAGCACAGGCACTGCCATGGACGCGTCCGACGTCAATCTCCCGGGCTGGACGGTGGGCGCCCCCATCGAATTGGCCGGCGAGTATAAGGACGAGCAGTACTCGGCACTCTGTCCGAATGACGGAACCTGGGACGTCGCAAACACGGCCAGCGCTAACAAGACGGCTTATGCTACCGTGACCGCAGCGACCCCCGGAAACGCCCTCTACGACTTCAACGGCACGGACGACGCCATCCGGGTCACGGTGACGGGCGTGATCGATATCAAGAGCATGGGGGTCAAGGATATCGGGGGCATTGGGGATCCCAACCGTCTTTGGTGCTCGGCCTCGTCGGTGGTCGAACCTTACCGGTACCCAGTCCGGTATTACCTCTCGAACACGGGCCAGATCCGGACCGTGCACAGCCGTGGACTGAACGGGAGCACCGACCAGACGGACGCCACGAAGTGGGTCTACCACAGCGTTTACAATGCCTCGGGCTTTGGAACGAGCAACATCCTCTCGTTTGCCGTTCATCCCAGAAACTACTCCATCTACGTGCTGCGGCCGGGAGCCCTCATCAGGTACAGCAATTGCGGTGGAGTGCCTATCGACTGCCGGATCACCGCCGAGGACACGGCAGGGATCCCCGATACTGGGGTCCTGAACGCCGGCAACGGGACCTCAGCGACGGACCCGGATTCGATGGCGGGAATCCACGAGTGGACGGTCAACGGCGCTATCCGCCATATCGGCGTCGATTTCCGCCACGGGATGGTCTACGGCGCGTCGGCCGACTACACGCAATTCTATAAGATTGATACCAAGCAGCCCGATCCCGTAACAGGGGTACCACCCCTCATCACGACGGTGACCCCCGGTAACTTTCCGGCTCCGGCGGCCGCTACCGCTTGGGGAAGGTTCACCGGTTTTTTTATCTCACCTGGTGGGGACGAAGCCTTTGTTTCGGACGACACGTCGATGCCCGGCCTGGGCACGATGGGCTACGCCGCCACCATCTACCGCATCGGCGATAACAACCTGAACCTTCCCATCATGACCATGCCCTACAACGCCCGCGCTTTCTCCCAATAGAGTATATACTCACCTGCGATGGAACTATGGAGTTGGATGCGCGAGAACGGGTGGCCGCCCATGGCGGCCTTTCTCCTGGTACTCGCCGCGCAAGCTTCGGGGAACCTGGCGGGTCGTCTGAAGATACCAGGCACGCAAAAGAGCGGGACGGTCCAGAAATGGGATCCCCGGGTCGTCCACTGGATGGCTTCGGGCTACTCGCTTGCGGTGGCGGACGGCCTCTGGATCCGTTTTCTTCAGGGCGAAGAACTGAGCTGGGTCGCGTCCGGGGTCCGCGCGGGATCGTTCTATGACTTGGATCTGGCGACGGATCTGGATCCTTGGTTCTTTGATCCCTACCAGGCGGGCGCGGCGCACCTGGTGGTGATTCGCAACGACATTGACGGCGGTCAGGCGCTTCTGGACAAGGCGATGCGCCTCTCGTCGGAGGCGGAGCCCGGACGGGTCGCGGCCCTCTGGCCCGATCTTTGGTGGCTCCATCTTGAGCTCGCTTACCTGAAACTTTTTGAACGCAAGGATCTTCTCGCGGCCGCGCGCCATTTCGAGGCCGCGTCCCGGTCGTCCCGCGCGCCCGCCTACCTCCGTCACCTGACTGCGCGGCTCAACAGTCCGGGAGGGATCGAAGAGGTTGGCGCGAAGGTGCTCGAATTTTTTATTCGCCAAGCCACGGATCCAGTACTCCGTGACCGCTATCTTGAGCAGCGGCGCTCGCTCGCGGTGATCATGTATGTCCGGGCGCTCCGATCCGAATTCAACCGGTTCAGGGCCGGTGCGGGGGAGGGGCCCCGCGGTGCCTGGCCGCGGTTCTTATCCGCCCGTGTCCCCTCCGGGCTGGACCCCTGGGGTGGAAGGCTCTTTCTCAACCCGTCGGACCTGCCAGACTCCGACACCCCCCGCGAACCCGTCCTGGGGTTGCCATCCCATTGAACGAAGACACCGGGTCGGCTAGCTTAAAGGCATGGCGCCTGCCGTGGATGTTTCTGGAGTCGACTGGACGGTTCGTTCGGGTTTCTGGCTCCGGCCCCGTGCGATCCTTTCTGGGATATCGGTGTCTGTTCAATCCGGTGAAACCCTTGCCGTGGTGGGTCCCAACGGAGCGGGTAAGACGACCCTCATCCAGCTCATCGCTGGCCTGCGACTGCCCTCACGTGGAAGGGTAACGGTGGCGGGGTCCGCGGCCCAATCCAAGGTCGCTCGGGCCCAGACCGGATTTCTGCCCGAGCGTTCGTACCTTCCTGAGTTTCTCTCCGGGCGGGAGTACCTCCGCTTCTGTGGAACCCTCGCGTCCCTTCAGGGGAGCGACCTCGAACGCCGCGTGGAACGCGGCCTGGAAGGCGTGGGTCTGACGGGGGCGGCGGACCTGCGGCTCAAGGCGTACTCCAAAGGGATGCTCCAGCGGGTCGGGATTGCCGGTGCCCTGGTTCACGATCCCAAGATTCTTCTACTGGACGAACCCATGAGCGGTCTGGACCCCGACGGCCGTGAAGAGGTCCGCAAGGTCATCCGTGAGGCGTCGGCGGCTGGAAAGACGATCATTTTTAGCACGCATCTTTTGGAAGACGTCGAAGCTCTCTGCGACCGCGTTCTGATGATTGATCACGGAAGGGCCCCCGCCTGCGTCGCTGCCGCCGATAGCGACCGCCTGTTCTTGACCGGCGTTCTCGTTGTGTTCTCGGGAGCTAGCCTCCCCGGCGCGGAGCCCGAGAGGGTGCCGGGGAGGTTCAGAAAAATCTTTGAAGACGCCTCATCGGCCGCCGAAGGCGTCAGACGGCTCAGTCTGGATGGAGCAACCGTGCACCGGGTGGTTCCCCGATTGCGGACCCCTTCGGGGGCGAATCCCAAAGAGGCGCCGCTTTGAGTTCCTTCATTTCTCTCTTTCTTTTGAGTGCTCGGGAGCAGATCCGAAACCGGTGGATCTACCTCTCGCTCTTCTTTGGGCTCCTGATCGTATTTTTTGTGCTGTTTCTTTCGCGCCTCGCGCTGGCAAACGCAGGGAGGGCGGTCATCACTTACGGCGTCGCACTAATCCACCTGGTTCTGGGCGTGTCTACGGCGGTCTCCTGCGCGGCTCTGCTGCATAAGGATTCGGAGCGACGGTTTTCTTTTCTCGTGTTGGCAAGGCCGGTTTCAGCCATCCAGTATGTCGCCGGCAGATTCGCGGGCACCGTCGCCGTCCAGATGTTCAACTGGCTCTTGATGTCGTTGGCCCTGAGCCTAGCCACCTTGATGGTCGGCGGAGTTCCCGGCGGTCAGTTTTGGCTCGCGCTCTTCTTTGTCCTTCTCCAGGTTGGGGTGCTGGGGGCGTTGGGGCTTCTGTTTTCGTCCGTGGTCATGCCTGCCGTGGCGGTCGCGGCCGCGGGGGCGGTCTACGTCGCAGGGGCGTCCGTGTCCGATCTCAAATTCGCCGCCGTCAAGCTGGGACCCGTGACCGGAGGGCTCCTCAATGGGATCGCCGCGGTGGTTCCGGCTTTTGAGCGCATGAGCTATCTCGAGTCCGCCGTCTACGGAACTCCCGTGGTCCCGGCCGTCGTATTCGCGGCGTTCGGGACGGCGGTCGCGTGGATCGTGGCCTGCACGCTGGGCGCGGGCTGGGTCTTTGAACGGAGATTCCGTGCCGGGGGTGCCTGACCTTTTCGTCAAGACCTTCGTCCTGGTCCTCGGCCTCCTCTGCGGAAGTTTTGCCAGCGTTCTTATCGCCCGGCTTCCGGCGGGAGAGAACTGGATCAAGGGCAGAAGCCACTGCCCCAAGTGCCACGCGCAGATCCCGTGGTGGCAGAACATTCCACTGTTCAGTTTTCTGCTTCTGCGCGGGTGCTGCGGCCAGTGCAAGAAACCCAT
>DATJFU010000004.1:0-6141 GCA_035495495.1 Bdellovibrionota bacterium | reverse complement strand
GAGAACGGCTCCGGCAAGGGCACGGTGGCCCAGGCGCTGGATCATCTCAAACAGCTGGCGCATCTGCTGGGAGCGGCCGATGAACTCGCGGCCGTCGTCCAGGGTCATGCGTGGAGACGAAAGACCCATCTGCAGCACGAGGGCGTTTGCCTCGATCGCGCGGTTCACGAGCGCCGCGATGTCCGCCTCTTGCACGGGCTTCTCGAGGTAGTTGGCGGCACCCTCGCGCATGGCCTCGACGGCGTCGCGGATGTTTCCGTGGGCGGTGATCATGAGAACCATGCCCGTGGGATCCATCTGCATGATCCGCCGGAGCACCTCGAGGCCGTCGATCCCGGGGAGGCGCATGTCGAGGAGCACCATGCGGATGCCCTGGGCGCCCTCGGTGCCGTGGCGTTTGAGAAGATTGAGGCCTTCCTCGCCGTCCTGGGCCTCGAGCACCCGGTGCCCGAGGCTCTTCAGCACCTCCGACACGGATTCGCGAAGCTCGATTTCGTCGTCCACCACGAGGACGTTCAGGGACGCTGTCACAGTGCGTAATCTACTGAGGCGCCGTGGGTGAAGTCAAGTTTGGCCCACCGGGAGAATGAACGTGAAAATGGTTCCCCGTCCCTCACGGGTCCTGAACCGGATCGTGCCCCCGTGGAGGTTGATGAAGTACTTGGAGAGGTAGAGGCCCAGGCCGGTGCCCTTGGGCTGGCCCTTGATGCCGCGGTGGACCCGGCTGAACTTTCGGAACATCAAGGGCAGCTGGTCCTTGGGGATGCCGGGGCCCGAGTCGACGACGTCCACGCGCACCGCGTTCTTTTCTTCGCGCGAGCGGATGACGACCTTGCTGGATGCGGGGCTGTACTTGATGGCGTTGTCGATCAGGTTCGAAAGCACCTGACGGATCAGGTCTTCGTCGCACTCGACCGCGAAGAGAGGTTCCAGGTTGGTCTCGAACGAGATGCCTTTCTGCTGCGCCATGGGCGTGAAGCGGGTGAGGGCCTCCTGGATGATGCGATTGATGTCGTTGGACTTGCGGTTGAGCGTGATCTTCTGGGCCTCGATGCGGGACAGGCTCAGGATGCTCTCGATGGTGTTCTTGAGTTCGGTGGCGCTGTTCTCGATCGAGTCCAGGGACTCGTTGGGCTCGGCCCCTTCTTCTTTGCGCAGCTTGCGCACCACGGTTTGGATCTTGGCCACGGGGGTCTTGATGTCGTGGCTCAGGAGGGACAGAAAGTTGGACTTCATCTCGTCGAGCTCGCGCAGGTACTGGGCCTTCTTGAGCGAGCGCCACTGGAGGTTTTCGAGGACCTCCATCCGGTAGCCCGTGAAGATCAGGTAGGACACGAGGAGCGAGAGGCCGATGTTGATCGACGGCACGTAGACGTCGGTCCAGTAGAAGAGCGCCTGGAGCGCGCCAAAGATCAGCAGCCCGCCCGTGCCCGTGACGGCGAGCGCGCTCAGGACCACCGGATAGTAGATGATGTAAAAGGCCGCGCCGATGATCATCGCGAGGATCAGAAGCAGCACGACCGGCCAAGGCGCGTAGTAAACGCGGCGCTCTCTCAAGACCGTGTCCACGGAGTTGCCCAAAATCTCCGCGAGGCTCATGTCCCCCACGGGTGTCGAAAACGCGTTCACGTAGAGCGAGGGATCGCGGCGGGTGGTGACCAGAACGACCTTGCCCTGGAGCGGAGGACAGCCGGGGGCCGACCCGTCGGCCCGGAGCCGCGAGCCGTCACAGGAAGGGATCGTGCCTCGGGGCCCCACCCAGTTGATCCACGGGGTTTCGTGCATCATGGGTTTGAGCCGGGATTCGGCCATGCCGGCGGTGCGGGCGATCGCGAGAACGAGGGAGTGGGAGCTTCCCGAACGGAGCTGGTACCGGCGCACGACGCCGTCCGAGTCCTTGAGGGGCGTGTTGAAGCCCCAGTTATCCCGGTGGCGAACATGGTCCGGCGGAGGGTAGGGGTCGCCGTCGGGGCCCAGGTGGCCGCTCCAGAGAACCCGCGGATCCCGGATGCGTGGGCCCCAGGCCTCGGGCGGAAAGGTCGCGGCCTCGGTCTCAGGAATGAACCACGTGACCGCGACGGCCGCGGGGTCCTGGACCAGAATCCGCTGCAGGGTGGCATCCAGCGTCGCGGGGTCCCAGCCCCCGTATCCCTGGTCCGAGTCCAATTCCACAATGACTACGGGGCTCGTGGAGGCCGCTTGGATCCGGCCCCGCCACTTGAAGCGAAACCCGTAGAGCTGGTGCTCCAGATCCTGTGCGGGAATGAGCGAGAGTCCGATACAGACTCCCACGCGAAATAGAAAGGCCGTGGTTTTCATTGACACGCCGCCTCGCCACGTTTATCCCACGGATTCTACGAGATTGCACGGATATGGAAGTCTTCCGCGGGATTCATGAGCTGGACCGTTCCCTGGGGCCTGTGGTGGTCACCGTGGGCAATTTTGACGGCGTCCACCTGGGCCATGCCCAGATCCTCCGGACCGCCGCCGAGCAGGCCAGGGCCCGTGGTGGAACCCTGGTGGTCTACACCTTCAAACCCCATCCGCGGCAAGTCCTCAGGCCAGATCCCCCCGTGCCCCTCCTCACCACCTACGCCGAGCGCCTCGAGCTCCTCGGCAAGGCGGGCGCACAGGTCGTGATCGAGGAACCCTTTAGCCGGGACTTCTCCAACACTCCCGCCGAGCGCTTCTTCTCCGAGAACCTGGTTCATCGCCTGAGCGCCGAGGCCGTCGTCGTGGGTTACGATTTTTCTTTCGGTCGCGGTCGAGAGGGCAGCCTCAAGTCCCTGGAGGATCTCAGCCGCTCCTCCGGCGTGACGTTGACGGTGGCGCCGCCTCACCGCGTGGGGGACGAGGTGGCGTCGAGCTCCGGGGTCCGCCGCCACCTGCTCGATGGCGACCTCGAGGCGGCGAAGGCGCTCCTGGGTTACGAGTTCTTTTACCGCGGCGTCGTCGTCCGTGGCGAGCAGCGAGGGCGCAAGCTCGGGTTTCCGACCGCCAACGTCCGCATCGGTGAGAAGCTGGTGTTGCCCTACGGCGTCTACGCCACCTGGGCCGTGGTCGACGGCAAACCCTTTGCGAGCGTGACCAACCTGGGTGTCAGGCCCACCTTTGAGAGCACGGAGCCCGAGCCCCTGGTGGAATGCCACTTGCTCGACCAGGACGTCGACCTCTACGGCCGGACCCTGGAGGTGCGGTTCGTAAAACGCCTGCGCGAGGAGCGACGGTTTCCTGGCGTCGATGCGCTCAAAGATCAGATCGGCCGCGATGCGGCGGAAGCCCGCCGCACCTTGACATGATCCCGGGCTGACCCGGACAATATTGGGATCGTCTCCAAACCCACCCAGGGAAGGGAGGGAAATGTCCAAGGCGCTCGCTGAGCTGCTGATGAAGGACCGGGTCATCACGCAACAGCATCTCGCTGACGTGATGCAAGCAGCTGGCAACAACGATAACCACGCGCAGCTTCTCATCGAAAAGGGATACGTCTCTGAGACGAAGCTCGTGTACTACCTCGGGCGCAAGTTCGGCTTGCCCAGCATCAACCTCGCCAAGTTCGAGGTGCGGCCGGAGATCATCTCATTGGTGCCGCCCGATCTGGCCCGAAAACACCGGTGCGTGCCCATTCAGGCCAACCAGGGCACCCTCGTAGTCGCGGTCGCCGATCCGACCCAGGTGCGCGCGCTCGAAGAGCTCAAATTTAGGGTGAAGATGAACGTCGAGGCCGTGATCACGAGCTTCTCGGCGCTGGATGGAGCTCTCGCCAAGTACTACGGCGGCGCGGCTTTCATCGGCGCGGCCGTCGACTCGTTTCAGAAAGAAAAGAAAAAAGAAGAACGCGAGAGCGGAGCCTCGGCCGACATGGGCATCGAGCTCGTCGAGGTCCACGACATCTCGTCGTCCGACGCCAGCGAGGCTCCCGTCATCGCCCTGGTGAACGGCGTTCTGGGCGAGGCGATCCGAAAGGGCGCGAGCGACATCCACGTCGAGCCGTACGAAAAGAGCTTTCGCGTGCGTCTGCGCATCGACGGCACGCTGGTCGAGATGGCCAAGATCCCCCTCGATCTCAAGCGGGCCGTCACCGCACGTTTCAAGATCATGTCCCGGATGGACATCGCCGAGAGCCGGGTTCCGCAGGACGGACGCATCAAGCTCAAGGCCGGGGGCAAGGAGATCGACTTCCGGGTCAACAGCCTGCCCACCCTCTTCGGCGAAAAGATCGTGGCTCGTCTCTTGAGCAAGGGCAACCTGCAGCTCGACATGACCAAGCTGGGATTTGAGACCCGCCAGCTCGAGGTCTTCAAGAAGGGCATCTATTCGGCCAACGGCATGGTGCTGGTCACCGGTCCCACCGGTTCAGGTAAAACCACCACGCTCTACTCGGCCCTTCAAGAGCTCAACCAGATGAGCGACAACGTCTCGACCGTCGAGGACCCTGTCGAATACAATCTGGAAGGCATCAACCAGACCCAGGTGCACAAGGAGGTGGGACTCACCTTCGCGAACGTGCTCCGGGCCCTCCTCCGTCAGGACCCGGACGTGATCCTGCTGGGCGAGATCCGGGACTACGAGACGGCCGAGGTCGGCGTCCAGGCCGCGCTCACGGGCCACCTGGTGCTGTCGACCCTGCACACCAACGACGCGGCATCGACCATCACCCGTCTCATGAACATGGGTCTCGAGCCCTTTCTCGTGGTCGCCGCGGTCAACGTCATTCTGGCCCAGCGTCTCTTGCGTAAGGTCTGCAGCCAGTGCCGCACCGAGGATCCGGTGCCGAAAGAAAAGCTCATCGAGCAGGGCTTCTCGAAAGAGGCCGCGGCGCAGATCAAGACCTACAAAGGCGCGGGCTGCAAGGTCTGCAACAACACGGGCTACAAGGGCCGGGTTGCCATTTACGAAGTCTTGGATTTCTCGCCGACGCTGAAAGAGATGGTGCTCAAGGGGGAAACGGCTTTGGCCCTCAAAAGGCAAGCCATCAAGGAGGGGATGAAGACCCTCCGGATGTCGGCCATGACCAAGGTGGCCGAGGGCGCGACCACGTTCGAAGAAGGCCTGTCCATGACCATGGAAAGCTAACGAAGAGGAATAACGATGGCGACCGTACCGTTGACCGCGCTGCTCAAGGCCATGGTGGACCAGGACGCGTCCGACTTGCATATCACCGTGGGCGTGCCCCCGGAGATGCGAATCTCGGGCAAGATGGTCAAGGTCAAGATGAACCCCATGACGGCCGAGGAGACCAAGGCTCTTTGCTACTCCGTGCTCACGGACCAGCAAAAGACGGAGTTCGAGCGTGAACTCGAGCTCGACTTCTCATTCGGCATCAAGGACATGTCCCGCTTCCGGGGAAACGTCTTTCTGCAAAAAGGTTCGGTCGCGGGAGTGTTTCGCCGGATTCCGGTGACGATCCCGCCGTTTGAGTCGCTCGGTTTGCCGCAGATCCTCAAGAGGGTCCTTAATCTTCCCAACGGATTGATTCTGGTCACTGGCCCCACTGGCTCGGGTAAGTCGACGTCACTGGCGGCCATGCTGGACGTCCTCAATCGCGAAGAATACGGCCACATCATCACGGTCGAAGACCCGGTCGAATTCGTGCACCCGCACAAGAACTGCGTGGTGAACCAGCGGGAGGTCGGCAGCGACACCAAGTCCTTCAGCCACGCGCTCAAACGGATTCTGCGTCAGGACCCGGATTACGTGCTGGTCGGCGAGTTGCGCGACGCCGAGACCATCGAGATGGCCTTGACCATGGCCGAAACCGGCCACCTGGTGTTCGGCACCTTGCACACCAACAGCGCCGTCCAGAGCATTAACCGGATCATCAACGTGTTTCCGCCCCACCAGCAGACCCAGGTGCGGCAGCTCATGTCGTTTACACTGCAGGCGATCATGTCGCAGCAGCTTCTGCCCAAGAACGGCGGAGGTCGCGTGATGGCGTCCGAGCTTCTGATCCCCAACACCGGTATCCGAAACCTCATCCGGGAGGACAAGCTCCACCAGGTGTACTCCATGATGCAATCCGGTCAGGGCGAGACGGGCATGCAGACCATGAACCAGTGCCTGACCGCGCTTGTGAAGCGAAACCAGATCTCAAGAGAGGCCGCGATCGAGCACTCCACGATGCCGGACGAGCTTTCGAAG
>DATJFU010000003.1:0-3155 GCA_035495495.1 Bdellovibrionota bacterium | reverse complement strand
CGATCTGGGCGGCCTCGGCGAGCGAAGCCGGGTCGTCGGCCTCCTGCGCGAGCTCAAACAGGGTCTGGGCGTCCGAGAGACCACGGTCGAGCTCTTCGAACTCCTTGACCTCGGCTTCGAGCCTCGACTTTTCTTGGGTGGCGACGCGGGCCTTGTTGTTGTCGGCCCAGAATTCGGGGGCCTGCGAAAGGTGGTTCAGCTCTTCGATGCGGCGCTTTTTGACCGGAAGGTCAAAGCGACCCCCGGAGGAGATCGACCCGCTCCTTCATCTCGGAGAGGCGGGTGCGGAGTTCGTTGGGCGTGAGCGACATGGTGGGTGGAATATCACGTTCCCGACCGGGCGACCAGGCCGCCACGGGTTGCTCCCCGTCCCAGGAGAACGGCCTCCCAGCGGCCCATCTCGCGGGCTTGCCGGGGGCCCTTTTCATGGTCAAAGCCCAGGAGATGCAGAAGGCCGTGGACCAGGAGCACCCTGAGCTCCCGGGTCTCGGCATGGCCCTGCTCGCGAGCCTGGCGCCGGAGCACGGGCACGCAGATGGCCAGGTCCCCCAGGTAGCCGGACCGGCTCCTGAAATCCCGGGGGGACGGAAAGCTCAAAACGTCGGTGGGCCGGTCCTTGCGGCGGTAGCGTTTGTTGAGGGCCCGCATGGGGGCGGATGGGAGGAGGGCCACCCCGGCGGTCCAAGGCCCTTTGGGGCCCTTTTTAGCGAGGGTGGGAACCCGGCGGGCGGCCTTGAGAAGGGCGTTGAGCTGCCGGCGGGCCAAGTCTTCCACGGCCAGACCTTAGCATGGTAGGACCGGGATCGCATGGCCACCCCATTTGAAGAACTGGTCGAGACCGTCCACCGCCTCCGGGCCCCCGGCGGCTGCCCCTGGGACCGGGAGCAGACCCACCAGAGCCTCCGCCCCTACCTCATCGAGGAGGCCTACGAGGTCCTGGACGTCTTGGACAAGGTGGAATCCACCGCGAGCCTCAAGGACGCCAAGATCCGCGAGCCCCTGCGCGAGGAGCTCGGCGACCTCTTGATGCAGGTCGTGCTCCACTCCGAGATGACCCGTGAGGCCGGCGCCTTTGACATCCACGACGTGGCCAAGGGGCTCAACGAGAAGCTGATCCGGCGGCATCCCCACGTGTTTGGCGAGCAGAAGGCCGCCGACGCCGACGCCGCGTACGCGAGCTGGGAAAAGCAGAAGGCCAAGGAGAAGGCCAAGAACCCCGAGGCGTCGGTCCTGGACGGGCTCCCCAAGGGACTGCCGGCGCTGCAGAAGACCGCGCGCCTGATCGAGAAGGTCACCCGCGTCGGGTTTCAGTGGGACAGCCTCGACGTGCCCCTCCAGAAGATCGACGAGGAACTCGCCGAGGTTCGCCACGAGGTCCGCGCGCTCGAGGCCGCCAAGACCGATGACGAGCGCGAGAAGCTGCGTGAGCGCGTGACCGATGAGTTGGGCGACCTGCTCTTTACGGTCGCCAACGTGGCCTTCTTGCTCAAGATCGAGCCCGAGGCGGCCCTGCGCGGGACGCTGGCCAAGTTCGAGCGACGCTTTAGGCACGTGGAGAGAAGCATCAAGGCCACGGGGCGCACGCTGGAGCAATCCAATCTCGAGGAGATGGACCGGTACTGGGAAGAGGCGAAAGCCATTGAGCGCCGCTAGGAAGTTTCCACCCGAAGCGCGCGTGTGGGGCCTCACCGGCGGCATCGCCGCTGGCAAAAGCTCCGTCGCCAAGCTGTTCGCCGCGCAGGGCGTGGCCGTGATCGACGCGGACAAGCTCTCGCGTGAGCTCACGTTGCCGGGGGGCCGGGCCCACGCGGCGGTGGTCAAACGCTTTGGCACCGACGACCGCCGCAAGATCCGCGACGCCGTATTCAGCGATCCCGCGGCCCGGCTGGACCTCGAAGCCATCCTCCATCCCCTGATCCGCGAGGAGAGCGCCAAGGCCGTGGCCGCGGCGGTGAAAGCCGGGCACAAGGACATCCTCTACGAGGCGGCGCTCCTGGTCGAGACCGAACGCTACCGGGATTTTGACGGACTCCTCGTGGTCGAGGCCCCGCGCGAGGTCCGCATCGACCGGCTCATGGCCCGTGACGGGGTGGAACGCGAGCAGGCCGAGGCCATGATCCGAGCGCAGGCGTCGGATGAGCAGCGGAGGCTGGCCGCCACGGTCATCCTGTCCAATGACGGTGACGAAGACCGGCTCGCCCATAGCGTGGCCGAGGCCATGGGAAGAATCTTCCCGCGCTGAGCTTGTCTACTATTAAGGGGTTTCTTGCAAAGCGTAGGTGCCGCCCTTACCCTGGGAAGGCTTATGAAGCGCTACGCATCGTTGATGGGCCTCGCGGTTTTGACCCTGAGCAGCGCAAGCTGCAACATCTTTGAGTTCATGGACTCGCCCTCGGGCGAGGCCCAGATCTTGGAGAAGGCGCGGGGTTGCTTTGATGCCGGCGACGTGGACTGCGCGCGGCAGTACTACGCCAAACTTTCGAACTCCCAGAGCGACGTCAAGTTGAGCGAGCTCGCCTTCGTCGAAGCGTTTGACGTGGGCATCGGCATGGCCGACTTCATGGCGGCGTTTGGTGACGGTGGCGGCGGCAAGGGTTTGGGCATCATGGCCAACCGGCTCGCCGGAAAAGTCGACTCGGCATCGCGGCAGAAGCTCTACGATGCGTATACGACGGTAGCCAGCATCAACGACACCACCCTCAAGGGCCTGACCCGCTTCGTGGTAGCCACGGTGTTCGCGGCTCACATCCTCGCGGAAAGCAGCGGAGGGGACGGCACCTTTGACCAGACCGACCTCGCGGCTAGCCCAGCCGCTTGCATTGCGGCCGGGGTGGGATGTGCCGGCAACCCAGCGTCCTGCCTTCCCTCCGCGGGAAGCCAGCTCACGGCCGGCGGCGCCAGCACGGACTTTGACAACGGCATCATCACGACCCCCAACCTCAATCTTTTCAGGGGCGCGCTGACGGCCATCAACACGGGCCTGAGCGAAATGGGAGCGTCCGGCAACTTCGGATCCGGGGCCGGCGGCCTGGATGGCGTCTTTGGCGCCCTTCCGATGGCCGGCGCGGGCGATGCGGCCTGCTTCCGGCAACAAATGCTCTCAGAACACATCGGTGAGTAACCGAGGTAACCCATGACAGCCATCACGATGAAGC
>DATJFU010000002.1:0-3661 GCA_035495495.1 Bdellovibrionota bacterium | reverse complement strand
ACTGGTAGAAGTACCGGCCGACGATGCCCTTCATGAACGCGACGGGCAGAAAGATGGCGATGATCGCCGCGGTCGCCGCGAGCGCGGCGAACCCGATCTCCTTGGATCCGTCGAGCGAGGCCTGGAGTCGGTTCTTGCCGTCCTCGTGGTGCCGCACGATGTTCTCGAGCACCATGATGGCGTCGTCGACCACGATGCCGATGGCGAGCGAGAGCCCGAGCAGGGTGAAGGTGTTGAGCGTGAAGCCCACGGCGTAGAGCGCGATGAAGCTTCCCACCACGGAGACCGGGATCGCCATCACGATGTTGATGGTGGCCGAGAGCGAGCCCAGGAAGAGCCAGCAGACCAGGGCGGTCAGCCCCGCGGACAGGAGGAGCGTGAAGTTGAGCTCGTGCACGGCCTCCTTGATGAACTGGGTGTTGTCGAACCGGACGGAGAGCTTCATTCCCTCGGGGAGTTGCGACTGCACCTCGGCCATCTTGGCCTTCACGCGATGGGCGACTTCGACGGCGTTGGTTCCGGCCTGCTTCTTGATACCTAGACCCACCGCCAGGTGGCCGTTTGAGCGGCTGATGCGGCGGATCTCACCGAGGCCGTAGCGGATCGTGGCGACATCGCCCAGCTTGGCGGGACGAAAGTTAGGCGCGCCCGCGCGGGCGATAATGGGCAGCTGCGAGAACGCCTCCGGGTTCGGGGCCTCGCCCATGGTCCGCACGTTGAATTCCTGGTCCGTGGCCACGATGTGGCCCGAGGGGAGCTCGACGTGCTCGTGCTGGACGGCGGTGATCACGTCGTCGGCGGTGAGATAGCGCTTTTCGAGTTCTTTGGACGAGAGCTGCACCTGAAGCGTGGGTTCGACGTACCCGCCCAAGAACACCTCGCTGACGCCCTCGAGCGTGTTGAACCGGTCGCGCACGTTGTCCCGCACGTACGCCATGAGCTGCTCCTGGCTGAGGCGGTCGCTGGTGAGGGCCATCCAGAGAATCGGCTGATCCTCCGGATTGGACTTGCGAACGACCGGCGGCTCGACGTCATCCGGGAGGTGGCGCATGGCCTGGGCCACGGCGGTCTGGATTTCGGCGACCGCCACGTTGATGTCTTTTTTGAGGTCGAATTCGAGGGTGATCGAGGCCGACCCGGTCCGCGCGGTCGACGACATGGTGAGGATGCCCTGGACGGAGAGCAGGCCCTCCTCGAGGGGATCGAGCACGTCCATCTCCATCACCTCGGGGGCCGCGCCCGGCAGGGTGACGTTGACGCTCACGACGGGCGAGTCCACGTCCGGCAGCTGGCTCACACCCATGCGGCCAAACGAGATCCAGCCAAAGAGGATCAGGGCGGCCATGAGCATCCAGGCGCCCACGGGGTTTTTGATCGCGGCTTCTGAGATTCTCACAACGTTTGACCCGAGGCGGATTGCAGCTGGTACCAGGCGGCCATGATCTGGCAGCGGGTGCGGTCCAGGGTCCGGCGCGCGTCCTCGAGGGCGTTCATGGCCTGCAGCACGTCGAGGTTGGTGGCGAGGCCCAGGCGGTAGTCCTTGGCCAGGCCTTTGTAGGCTTCTTCTGACAGCTTCACGGAGGTCTCCAGGTTGTCGGTCTGTTCGATGCCGGAGCGGACCAGCTCATAGAGGGTTCGCACCTGCTGATCCGCGTCCCTCTGGACGCCGGTGGCGCGGAGTTCGGCCTCGTGGGCCGCCGCGCCCACTTCACGGACGTGGGCTGAGGTCGCGCCCCCGGAGAACAGCGGCACCGAGACGGTCAGGGTCGCGTCCCAGCGCCCGTTGTCGAGCGCGCCCGAGCGGTCGAGGTACCAGTTGCCCGACGCCGCGATGGTCGGAAGGTGTCCCGCCACGGCGACCGAGCGCGCCGAGCTAGCGGCGTCGGCGGCCTTCTGCGCGGCCTCGACGTCGGCGCGGCTCGCGGCGCCCTTGAGAAAGGGCTCGAGGGGCGGAAACGGCTGCGGGATGCGGGCCCCCGCGATGGTGTCCGATTCTCCGGCTTTGAGTGGGGCCTGGTCGCCCGGCAGCCCCGTGAGGCGGGCCCACGCGGTCTGCGCCTGCACGAGTGTCGCCTGGGCCGCCCGGATCTGCGCCTGCACCGCCGCCGCCTGCGCGCGGGCTGAGGCGGCCTCGGTGTCGCGCGACCGGCCCACGCGGGCGCGTTCCAGGAGCTCCTTGACCCGGGCTTGGGTCAGCTCGCCCAAGGTCCGCAGATTCTCCAGATCGAGGGCCGCGGCGAGCGCGGCGTAATGGGCCTGCGCCACGGACGAAAAGAGCGCCTGCCGCGCCGAGAGGGTCGAAACCTCGGCCGAAGCCCGGAGGCTCGAGAGCTCGTTCAGGCCCGCGTATTCGGCGCCGCCCCTGAACAGGGTCTCGGTCGCCGTGAGCTGGGCGCTCCACGCGTTGTCGAGGCGGCTATTGGGATCGCGCAGCAGGTAACTTCCACCGGCGGAAAGGTTGGGGATGAACGCGGCCCACCCCTGGTTGTACCGCTCCCGCGCCTGGGTGAGCTCGTCCTCGGCCGTTTGGGTGGATTCGTGGTGGCCCAGGGCCGCCTGAAAGGCCTGCTGCAAGGTGACAGTGGTGCCCCCCTCCGCCGCGGAGGTGGCCGGTGCGCCAAGGCCCAGCCCAAGGACCGCTGCTAAAGCAAAAACCCCGACGATTCTGGCCAAGAATTCAATCTTACCGGGCCCTTGGGGGCGGTCAAGGCGGCGCCTCCTGCCCATATTGACGTATTGCGTCAAGAATCCTAGGATGCGCCCCCGCGAGGGGATTGCGCATGGATTACCGCAGAAATCGAGTCCTGGGCTGGCTCACGGCCTGCTTGGTCTTTTCGACCCTGGGTTTGGGTGGCGCAAAGTGCAGCGAGGACCCGCGGTCCCGTTTTCCTGAGGCGCCCGGGCTCGTCGAGTACCAAGAGCGTGTCGCCCAGCTTCGCGATCGCGTCCCCGGAGTCGAGGCCGCCTGCTCGACCCACCTGTCCGAGCGGCTCGGGGTGCAATGGGCTCCCGACGCCCATGGCGATTTGCCCGGCCTCAAGGTGAGCGTGGTGGAATACGTGCAGGGCTGCGGGCAGATGAGCTCGGATGCGGCCTGCACCGGCGGCAACGGCAACCACGTCGACACGCAACTCCTGGCGCCCGTGTTCACCAGCGGCGCGGGCAACCTCGATCTCACGCTCTGCCATGAGATGGTCCACGCCCTTTTTCGGCGCCTGCTCTCGACCTCGTCGTACTCGCGCCTTCCGCGCTGGTTTCGCGAAGGCTCGGCCGTCTACCTCGCGGGCCAGGGTGAGGCCAAGCTGGTCGAACATGTGCTCAGTCATCTCCAGGACCCCACGGCCCTCTTGCAGTCGGGACTCCTCGAGGCTTTTCACCAGGACAAGTACTTCTTTTATGAGCTGGCCTTTGAGTGCCTCGACCAGGACTCGCCGGGGCGCGCGGACCGCGTTCTCAAGCGCGTCCTCGGCGGAGAATCCGTTGAGGGCGCGGTGAAGGCCGAGACCTCGCTCGACCTCACTGCGTTCAGCCTCAAGGTCGGCGAGTACGCGGGCAGCAGGATCTGGGCGCTCCTCAACCAGGAGCCCCGCCTGATGCAGGCGGAGAGCCTCGCGCAGGTGAGCGCGACCGCGGCACAGGCCGAGGGTTTGTGGGTCGAGAT
>DATJFU010000001.1:0-3228 GCA_035495495.1 Bdellovibrionota bacterium | reverse complement strand
TCGGCGTGGGAGTTGGTTTGGAGGGCCTTGATGAGGCCCAATACGCTTTTGACCTTTTGTTTGGTGCCGCCCACCGTGACCTCTTGATCCGAGCCCTGGGCAAGGGGAAACACGATGCCGCGCTGGGCGAGGGGGTCGGTCAGCAGGGACGCGAGGTCGTTAGTGGGCGCGAAGAGGACGGCGCCTTGAGGCCGCACCAGGGCGGCGTTGGAGGAGTAGGTGAAGTTCTTGCCGAGCGACATCTCCATGATGATGGCCTCGACGTAGACCTGGTCGAGGGGGATATCGAGACGGCCGATGACCCGCTGGAGCACGGCAAAGTCCGACGGGGATGCCGTGATCACCAGGGAGTTTGTCGACTTGTCCGGCGACACCTTGATGTTGCCTTCGAAAAGAACCTGCTGCGTGGGATTCACTCCGAGGCCGGTCTTGCCGCCCGCGGAGGCACCGCCGCCGCCCCCCGAAGAGGAGGAGAGAGCGTTCAGGGTGGTGGCGATCTTCTCGGCGTCGCCGAACTGCAGGTAAACGACGTGGATCTTGCCGCCGCCGGCGGTCGAGGGCAGCTTGCGGTCGAGTTTGGCCACGAGAGCCCGGACCTCGTCGGCGCCCTTGGTGTTGGCGTGCACAATCAGGTTGTTGGTGCGTTCGTCGGCGATGATCGTGTTGATGATCCCGCCTTCTTTGGTGCGGCGGGCCTGAAACTGGGAGCCTCCGAAATGAGGGGCGCCGGGCTGACCCTTGACCCCGGCGGTCGTGCCGGGGAGGAGGGTGTCGATCAGCTTGGCGAGCTCGACGGCCGAGGCGTACTTGACCGAGACGACCTCGATACCGGCGTCAAAGCCCTCGACGTCCAGGAACTCGAGCATCTTTGCGAGCTTGGCGATGTTGCTGCCCGTGTCCGTCACGATGACCGTGTTGGTTTGCTGGTGGGGGATGATCCGGGAGTTCGCGGGCATGAAGCTGCGAAAGGTTCGGGCGATCTCCTCGGCGCCGATGTATTTGAGCGAGAACACGCGCGTAATCAGGGCGTCCGAATCCGGCGCCTCTTTGTCCCCGGTGTACGTGCTGATCTGCTTGTCGCGGGCGTCGCGTTGGCGCGCG
Source organism: Bdellovibrionota bacterium (assembly GCA_035495495.1). GTDB lineage: Bacteria > Bdellovibrionota > UBA1018 > UBA1018 > JADZFF01 > JADZFF01. Next base: position 2,127 of record DATJFU010000001.1, on the reverse strand, counting down.
ATGCGGATGTAGCGGCCCGACGGAATCAGGGTGAACGTGTTCATGTCCAAGGCCGTCAGAAAGGCTCGCCAGGCGTCACCGACGGTGATGGGCGAGTTGGACACGAGCGACACGCGGCCCTTCACGTCTTTGTCGAAGATGAAGTTCTTGCCGGTGAGCTTGCCCATGGTCTTGGCGAGATCCAGGATATCCACGTCCGGATAGTTGAAGTCCGTGACCACCTCGTTCGAGCCAAAGCCGGTCTCCGAGTCCAGCTCGAGGGGGTCGATCTCTTTGTGGGCGATCACGCCGCTTGGCGGGTTTCCACCCACCTCGACGCCCTTTGCGGTTTTTCTGGGTTCGGGCACGTCCTTCTCATCCGGCGCTCCGCCGCCCGCGGCGTGGGGCACCCCGCCGATTCCGGGCCTGGAGCCGGGCCGCATCGTGCCGCCGGGCATGGTGGCCGCGCGGTCGGGCTCGGCGCGGGGCACCTCCTCATCCGGGGCGTCGTCCGCCTCGGGGGGAGGGGGAGGAGTGTTCGCAAAAGGATTGTTGAACGTGCGGACCCCGGGTTCCATCCCCGTGGGGTCGCCAGGTTCGGCCAGCGCGTCCAGCGAGAGCAAGGCGGTGGCCGCGATGAGGGCGGTCATCGCCGCCGCGATTCTGAGCCACCGGATCTGGATTTCAATGTCTCGTTCCATAGGGACCACTCCTCGGTCAGTTGATGTCGTACTGGAGCGTACGGTCCTGACCGTCGCGCTTAATGTTGATCTCCACGTGTTTTGAAGTCTTGAGCTCGTTGAGCATCTCGAGGGCCTTGCTCGGATCGGCGAGGGGTTCGCCGTTGACGCCTGCGAGCACGTCACCGTTCACGAGGCCCAGGGTGTCGTAGATGCTGCCGGGAACGATCTGAAACAGGCTGTAACCCGCGGGCACGCCGTTCTCGAAGTGGGGCACGGCGCGGGCCTGGGTCAGGACGCGGTTGAGGTCCCCCAGGGCGTTGTCGATGACCGTTCTCGGCACGTTGTATTGAAGGGGCGCGGTCGACGTCACGCCGCCCTTGCCACCCGGCCGCTGGATGCCGCCGCTGGGGCGCACGGACTTCATCACCTCGTCCTCGGGCAGGTCCACGAACTCCCTGCGGCCGGTGGCGAGGTTGACGAAACAAACCTTGCGCGGCTCGATTTCCAGGATGCGGATCTTGGAGGGGACCTCGTCGTTCACGCGCACCGGGTAGACCTCGCCGGCGGAGCGGTCTTCGAGGGTCGCGAGCGAGTGGATCTTGTCGTGGGTGATGAGCGTGCCCAGCAGGTTGAGTGCCAGCGTGGTCTTGGTGCAGGGTCCGTCCAGCTGCTCACCCGGTTTGCCCGGCTGTCCCGGCTGGTTCTCGCCCGGGATCAGGCCCCGGCTGTTGAACAGGTTACGCGAAGTGATGCCGCTGTAGCTCGCAACGGTCTTGGCCTGGTTGGCTCCGCCCTGGTAGCCGCTGGTCGACGCGGGCGGCGGCTCGGGGATGTAGCTCTCGAGGACCAGGGCCGTCACGTCCGCGAGAAACCACGCGGACAGCACGACCGTGGCGCCCACGCCCCACGTGTCGAACCCACCCTTGCGCAGGGACTGCATGGCCTTGTCGCCAAAGGCCGAGGCCATGTCGGCCAGGCGGGGGAGCTCGCGTTTGGCGCGAGCCATCCAGAGCTTGGGACCCTTGAGCGAGGGATCCTCGATCAGCGGGTCAGGGCCGTCGGGCCGGGAGGGAAACCGTTCTTTGGCCTGATTCCACAGCTCGACGGCGCGCTGACGGCCCGATGACAGTCGGTCCCGGAGCGAAGCCATCGCTTCGCGGAGGCGGGCCTTGATCTCATCCATCGAAATCTTCATGGGGTTTCCCGAACCTCAGTAAGGCAAGACCGATGCCATGGCCGAAGCGGCAGATCCGCCCGCGGGCCCCTGTTTTCGCGGCTTTCAGCCGGCATTCGGCGACCGCATGACGCTGGTTTTCGCAGTGCATCCGACATTTTGTCAGAAGCGCCCTCGCCGAACCGACAAACTGTCGTGGACGCCGCCCAGGGAGCGCCATTAAAGTGTTCGCCATGGCAGCTGGCACCCAAAGTTTTTTGAAGTCCCTGTTCCTCGGCGAGATCCGCGAGG